>QNAZ01000184.1 GCA_003641645.1 Thermodesulfobacteriota bacterium | reverse complement strand
TAATTGAAAGTTACTATAAACTTTATAAAAAAGGAGAACTTTCAGAAAAGGAAGCCAAAGAAAAAACAAAATTAATTATAAGAAATTTGAGATTTGATAATTGTTATTTTTGGATTACTAATATAAAGGAGCCTTCTTATCAATTAATTATGCATCCCACAATGCCAGAATTTAAAGAAAAAACAAAAGATAACCCAATATTTTTATGTGTAAAAGCTGTTGAATTTGGAAAGGATAAAAAAATTATATTTAAGAAAAAGAAAAATATTTTTAAAGTAATATCTCAAATAACAAAAAAATCAAAAGAAGGTTTCATTTATTATGAATGGTTTAAACCTTTACCTGAAGGTGGTGTTACTAAAGAATTTTATCCAAAGCTTTCTTATATCAAACTTTTTGAACCTTGGCAATGGGTGATTGGGATAGGAATTTATATAGATGATATCAAAGCTGAAATGTGGAAAGATGTTTTTAAAATTTCTTTTTTTATTTTTCTTGGATTTATATTTTTAATAATTCTTTTTATTGTGGTAATGCAAGATTTTACTAATTCAATAAATAAAATCGTAAAAATTGTTAAAAAGGCTAAGGAAGGAAGTTTTGATGAAAAAATTGATATTGAAAGAAAAGATGAAATAGGGGAGATTACAAAAGCTTTAAATGAGTTTATTAAAGAATACGAGAAATTTACTTGGTTTGAAAAAATTTTTTATACTACAGAGATTCCTGTAGCTTTAATCACAAAAGATTACAAATTTATAGATTGTAATGAAGCAGCTGTAAAATTATTTAAATATAAATCAAAAGAAGAGTTTTTAAAAGAAAAAAAATTTACTCCTTGGGAATTAAGTCCTCCTTTTCAACCTGATGGTAGAAACTCTATAGAAAAAGCAAAAGAAATGGTAAGAATTGCTTTTAAAAAGGGATATAACAAATTTGAATGGATGCATCGTAGTAAAACAGGTAAAGATTTTCCGGTAGAGGTCACTCTTATTCCCATAGTTTATAAAGGAGAAGAAAGATTATATTGTGTTTGGCGTGATTTAAGTAAAGAAAAAGAACTTTATACTTTATCTATTACAGATCCTTTAACCCAAATTTATAATAGACGTTATTTTATCTCAAGCCTTGAAAATGAAATAGAAAGAGTTAAAAGAGGAGCCAGTCCCTTTTCTCTTATTATGGCAGATATAGATAGATTCAAAAATATTAACGATACCTTTGGTCATGCAGTTGGAGATAAAGTTCTTGTAGAAATGGTTAAATTGTTCAAAAGAAGGCTTAGAAAAATAGACATAATTTGTAGATGGGGAGGAGAGGAATTTCTCATTTTACTTCCTCAGACCCCTGTTAATAAAGCTACTATAGTAGCAGAGAATTTGAGAAAAAGTTTAGAGAATATGTATATTCCTGAAATAAAAGGACATATTACTGCCAGTTTCGGAGTCATTGAATATTGTCCAGGAGATACTGTGGAATCTTTAACTAAAAGGGTTGATGTTATGATGTATAAAGCTAAATCAGAAGGAAGAAATTGTGTGCGCTCAACTGATAAATGTGAATAAAATTGTATTTGATTTTGCTGGGTGCGGTGCATTAAATTGGGATATTTTTTTTGAAATAGAAGATCTATCTCAACTTAATTTTGAAAATCTTCAAATTTATCCTGGAAGAGAAATAATCCTAAAAAGAGATCAGTTTTTTAGATTTTTAGATTTTTTAGAAAAAAGAGGAAATTTTCTTTTTGAATGCGGAGGGGGTTCTTCAGCTAATACAATTTATGCTTTATGTTGCTGGGGATTTAATAATTTATTTATAGGAGCTGTAGGAAAAGATGAATTTGGAGAAAAAATTTTAGATGAATTTGAGAAGGTAGGTTTAGATACAAGTTTTATTATAAGAAAAGGAGAAACGAGTTTAGCTATAATTTTGCTTGATAAAAAAAAAGATAGATTTATAGCTGTTAGTCCAGGAAATACTGAAATAGCATTATCTAACTTAAAAATCTCACATCATAAATTTGAAGGAATTTTTCATTTTTCTTCTTTTGCAAGTAAAAGTGGTCAAGAGTTTCAAAAAAATATTTTATCAAAATTGGATATTAAAATTTCTTTTGATCCAGGAGAGGTATATGCTAATCTTGGAAATGAATTTTTGCTTCCTTGGTTTAAAAAAACTGAAATTTTATTCATCACTGAATATGAATGGAAAAAAATTAATTTATCTATAGAAGAAATCTTTAAATTAGGAATTGATAAAATTTTTTTTAAAAAAGGTAAAAAAGGAGCAGAATTTTATTCTAAAGAAAAAAGGATAAAGTTTCCTGCATATAAGGTTGAAAAAATTATTGATAATACTGGCGCAGGAGATTATTTTAATGCAGGTATTCTTGCTGGTCTTAAACTGGGATTTTTAGAAGAATCGGTGTTAAAATTAGGAATCTATTCAGCAAGTATGAGTCTTAGAGATTTTGGAAGGAAAGGATGTTTAACTAAAAAGGAGTTTCAAAATTATATT
>QNAZ01000183.1 GCA_003641645.1 Thermodesulfobacteriota bacterium | reverse complement strand
TTCTAAAATTAAAAATAAAAAAAGAAATTGAAGTAAATTTAGTCCCTCCTTTTGGGATTCTTTCAATAACTCCTAAAAAAGTAAAAGTAATTTATCATGAAAAAGGAGGGAAGTAAAAATTATGGGTAAAAAGTTGTTTGGTACTGATGGAATAAGAGGAGAAGCTAATGTTTTCCCTATGCTTCCTGAAATAGCTTTGCAGGTAGGAAGAGCAATTGGTTATTTATTCAAAAATCATAATACTCATTTTAGTAAAGTTCTTATTGGAAAAGATACAAGACTTTCTGGATATATATTCGAATCTGCTTTAGTTGCAGGACTTTGTTCTATGGGTGTCTCAACATGGTTAATAGGTCCCTTACCCACCCCTGCTGTAGCTTTTTTAACTAAAGATATGAGGGCTGATGCAGGAGTAATGATTTCTGCTTCACATAATCCTTACTATGATAATGGAATAAAAATTTTTGATAAAAATGGATATAAACTTTCAGATGAATTAGAAGAAAAGATAGAAGAACTTGTTTTTAATGAAAATTTTTCCACTAAAAGATGTTTTAAAGATAAGCTTGGCAGAGCTTATAGAATTAAAGATGCTATTGGAAGGTATGCAGTGCATTTAAAATCGATAGTGCCTTCTTATATAAATTTTGAGGGAATAAAGGTAGTTATAGACTGTGCCCATGGTGCTGCTTACCAAATAGGACCTCAAGTTTTGGAAGAACTTGGAGCAGAGGTTATCTCGATAGGATGCTCTCCTAATGGTATTAATATAAATGAAGGATGCGGAGCTTTATATCCTGAAAAAGTAAAAAATTTAGTCCTTGAAACCCAAGCTCATTTAGGTATAGCCCTTGATGGAGACGGAGACAGAATTGTAGTAGTAGATGAAAAAGGAAACTTGATAGACGGAGATGATATTTTAGCACTTTTTGCACTTAATTTTAAAGAAAAAGAAAGACTTATTAATAATACTGTGGTAGGAACTATCATGAGTAATTTAGGATTAGAAAAATTTTTAAAAAAGATGGGTATATCTTTTATTAGAACACCTGTTGGTGATAGATATGTGCTTTTGAAAATGAAAGAAATTGGAGCTATTTTAGGAGGTGAGACCTCTGGACATATAATTTTTTTAGATAAAGCTACTACAGGGGATGGACTTCTTACAGGAATAAGATTGATTTCTTTAATCAAAGAAAAAGAAAAACCGCTTTCTGAATTAATACATCTTTTTGAAAAACTACCTCAAATAATAAAAAGTGTAAAAGTAAAAGAAAAAAAACCTTTGAAAGAAATAAAAGGGCTTGAAGAAAAAATTCAATTAGCTAAATCTAAACTTGGAAACAAAGGAAGGGTTATAGTAAGACCATCTGGAACAGAACCTAAGTATAGAGTAATGGTAGAAGGAGAAAAAAGAGAGCTTATTGAAGAAATAGCTGATGAGATTTCTTATTATATAAAAGAAAAATTAAGTTAACAAAGATGAAAAAATTTATTATTTTTTTGTGGATTTTTATGCTGATTAGTTTTTCCTTGGGTGGAATTCTAAAAGGATATAAGTTTATACATAGTCGAGCTTCAACTCTTTGTCTTTCTTGTATGGGATTAGAGAAATGAAAAGAAGATGGTTCCAGTTTTTTTCAACTCTCCTTCATAATAGTTATTCAGGTTTTTTGATAACTCATAATATTTACACAGGATTTTTAAAAAATTTCTGTGCTCCTGGTTTAAATTGTTATTCATGTCCTGCAAGTTCTTTTGCCTGCCCTTTAGGAATTTTACAAAATTTTTTTGCTTCTATAAGGGTCCTTTCAGGGCAAGTTTTAGTTAGTTCTTTTTTTTATATTCTCAGCTTTTTTTTACTCTTTAGTCTCTTTTTAGGAAGATTTATATGTGGATGGTTATGCCCTTTTGGTTTTTTTCAAGATCTTATTTATAAAATACCTTTTTTAAAAAAACAAATTAATCTTCCTTTCCAAATTCAACGTTATTTTAAGTTTTTCTTTTTATTCTTTTTCGTGATTATTTTACCGCTTTCTGTAGTTAACGAATTAGGCTATGGTATACTGTGGTTTTGCAAATATATATGCCCTGCTGGAACACTTGAAGCAGGCTATTTTAATCTCATCCTTCAACATTCTTTATTTTCTCTTATAGGATTTACCTTTTATTTAAAAAGTTTTATCTTCTTTTTATTTTTCTTCTTATGCTTAATGGATTTGCGTTTTTTTTGTAAAAACATTTGCCCCCTTGGACTTATATACGGAAGTTTTAATAACATAAGTTTCTTTAGACTTTCCTTCAATCCAAACAATTGCAATTTATGTAAAATGTGTGAAAAAGTTTGCCCTTCTAATCTTTCTATTCCTGAAGAACTGAATTCCATAAATTGTATAAGATGTTTAAATTGTTTAAAAATTTGCCCTACTAAGGCTATAAAATTAGAAATACAAAAACCTTATGAATTGTTCTCTGATCAACTTAAAAAGTAAATATACTTTTAAAAACTTTCTAAAAG
>QNAZ01000182.1 GCA_003641645.1 Thermodesulfobacteriota bacterium | reverse complement strand
GAGTAATATATATGAAAAACAAAAAAGAAATTTTAGAAAGATTAATGAAAATGATTTTTAAAAATGTGAAAAAAATCTCTAAATATTTAAAGAATTTAAAAAATAGTTTCAAGTTTAAGAATACTACAATACTATTAAAGGAGGTGTGTTATGCAAGAAGAAAAAGCTCATTTTAAAGATGTTTTACCTGTTGCTATAGTTTCTTGGACTGGGGCATTATTAGAATGGCTTGATTTTTACACTTATGCTATTCTTGCTAAGATTTTAGCGAATATCTACTTTCCAAGTCATGACCCTGTAGCAAGTTTGTTAGCTTCCTTTGCTGCTCTTGCTGTAGGTTTCCTTTTTAGACCTCTTGGGGCTCTTATGTTTGGTAAAATAGGGGATCAGTTTGGTCGTAAAGTTGCTTTTCTAACAGCTGTTAGTATGATGATGATTGGAACTCTTGGAATTGCAGCTCTTCCTGGTTATGCTACTCTTGGAATAATTGCTTCTATAGGAATTTTTGTGTTAAGAATTATTCAAGGTTTGGCTTTAGGAGGAGGTTATGGTGCAGCCATAACTTATCTTGGAGAATTTACTCCTGACCACCAAAGAGGTTTAATAACAGGTTTTCTTTTTACTACACCAGCTTTTGGTATGGCAATAGCTGCTAACTTAGCATCAGCTTTACAAAGTCATTTTGGTATAGAAGCTTTTAATGCTTATGGATGGAGATGGTGTTTTGTTATTGCAGGTATTATAGTATTTTTAGTTGCACTTATCATTCACTTCCTTTACAAAGAGACTCCTGTTTTTACTGCTTTAAAACAGATAAGAAGAGTTACCAGTGCCCCAATTAAAGAACTTTTTACTAACAAACATTATTTATGGCTTTTTATTCTTGCTTGGATTGGAGTAATTGGAGCACACGGACCCATCTGGTATACCAACCAACTTTATATAAAGTTTTATGCAAATGACTTAGGAGTTCCAGCCAAACTCAGTAATCAACTTCTTGCTTATGCCACTTATGCAGTTCTCTGGACCTATCTCTTTTTTGGATGGCTTTCTGATAAAATTGGAAGAAGAGCTGTTCTTCTCTTTGGAATTTACGGAAATGCCCTCCTTTTTCCTATAACATTTCATCTCATGAAAAACTATGTAAATCCTCCTGAAACTACTGCACTCTTTTTACTTTTTGCAGCTGGAACTTTTATGAATGGTATTGGTTACAGTGGTGCTATGTCAGCTATGCTTCTTGAACTTTTCCCTGCAAAGATTAGAACTACGGCTATTGGGTTTACCTACAATATGGGATATGGTGTCTTTGGAGGACTTACTCCCTTTATGATTACACTTCTTTTTAAAGTAACAGGTAATCATTACTTTTCTGTTATTCTTTGGTCAACCATTGTTCCTATGATTATGGGACTTCTTTATCTTTTCAAGGGTTGGGAAACCAAAGGAGAAAGACTTTGGGAAGAACTTTCAGCTGGAAAATTTGCTCACGAGGCACTTATTTTACCTGGTAATATGAGTATTGGTGAGGCTATGAATGAATTGCAGAAAAAAGGCCATCGTGTTGCTATTGTTAATGAAAATGGAAGATATCTTGGAATTGTAGAAGAAAGGTCACTTCTTAAAGCTCTGGTTTCAGGGCATACTATAAATACTCCTCTAAAAGAAGTAAAACTTGAAGTTGATGCAGTATTAGACTCAGCAAGAATCATTGATGCAATTGTTTTAATTCAAGAAAACGGGGTCAAAGGAATTGCAGTAGTAGATAAAAATGGAAAGATTTTAGGTTATGTAGATCCCCGTTATGTTTTTAATGAGGTAGCACTTATAACTGCAGGAATTAAAAAGCCTTTTACCGAGCGTATAAAAGTAGAAGAATTCATGAATCGTCCATTCACTGTAAATGATAATGTATCTGTTATAGAGGTTGCTAAACTTATTAGTGAAAAAGAGATAGGATTTTTGCCTGTTGTAAGTGCAGATACAGGTAAACTTGTTGGTGTTATTTCGGAAAAAGATCTTATGAGTATTCTTTGCTGTAATATAGAGAATAAAGATAAACCTATAAAAGAGTTTATGATCAAAGATGTGATAACTGTCTCACCTGATAGCACACTTAAAGAGACTTTGGAGAAGTTTATTGATAATAAAATAAGACATCTTCCAGTAGTTAGAGACAACAGAGTTGTTGGAGTAGTTTCTGTTAAAGATGCCCTGAAACTTATCTAAGGATAAGTAATCAATTTCCTATAATAAGAGGGGACCCAAGAATGGGTCCCCTTCTTTATTTAATACTTAAATTTTCCTTGCGAATTTACATTTTTTTGGTATTTTTAGGGAAAATTTTTGTTTAGAGATAAACATGCCTGAATGTCTTCCATTTTGTGCCTGGAGATATAATCCAAAAAAAGTTAAAATGGAAGAGGTTGTAGCTCCACCTTATGATATTGTTTCAGAAAAAGAAATAAAAGAATTTAAAAATAAAAGTTGTTATAATATATTTCACTTGGAACTTCCAGAGAGTTATAAAAAAGCAAAAGAACTTTTAGAAAACTGGATAAAAT
>QNAZ01000181.1 GCA_003641645.1 Thermodesulfobacteriota bacterium | reverse complement strand
CTGGGATTCTATTCCATCTTTGAATAATTTATTAATTACTGAAAAGGAACTTTTGGATGAGTGGAAAGAAAAATTCACTTTTGAAAAAATAGACTTACAAAGCAAAGAGATAGAATTTTACAAATTTAAAGCTTCATTATTTAAAATTTTAGAAATATCTGAAGATAGCTCTACAAAATTTTCTTCTCCGGAAACAGGGATAGTTTTTTTAAACTTTTGATGGTTGAAATTTATTTTATTATCACAGTTTTTTTAATCTTCCTTTCTATGCTTTTTACTGCAAGTGAAGCAAGTATTTTTTCTCTTTCCCGAATTGAAATTGCCTCTTTAAGAAGTTTAGGATTTTCAGAAAGGTATTTAGGGATATTAAGACATCCAGAAGAACTTCTTATTGTTCTAATAGCTGGTAATGAGATTGTAGATTATTTTGCAAGTTTTTGTATTTCTAAAGGTTTTACTTATTTATTTTCTGAAGAAGGTAGAACCATTGCTTTTGTAGTATTTGCAATTATTGGATTTTGGATAGGAGACTTCTTTCCTAAGGTTGCAGGATTTAAATTAAAAAATTTATTAATTACTAAAATTCTTTATTTAAACTATTTATTTTATAAAATTTTTTATCCCATAAGGAAAATTTATGCTTTTATTTATCAAGGATTGGAAAAAAGTTTCCCCTATACTCCAATTTATCCTCAGACTTTTTCTCCTGCTGAACAGATAATTCTTTATATGTTGGATGAAGCTTATAAACAGAAAAAAATTACAGAAAAAGAGAAAAAGTTTATTCAGGGTTTATTTCTTTCAGAAAAGATACCTGTTTCAGCCATTCTTACTCCTCGTTCAGAGATAGTAGCTTTTAAGGATCAGGTAATAACTTTAGAATTTTTAGAAAAATTAAAATATCTTCCTTATAATAAATTTCCTGTTTATAAAGAAACCTTAGATGATATTATAGGAATTCTTTATGTCAAAGATCTCATTAAAAATTTTTCTGCAAAGATTTTAAATGTGAAAAAACTTTCAGATTATACAAGACCTGCCTATTTTATTCCTGAAACTTTTAAAGTTAGAGATCTTCTTTTTGAATTTCAAAAAAGACAGATAAAAATAGCTTTAGTAATAGATGAATATGGCATTTTAAAAGGTTTAGTCACCTTAGAAGATGTTTTAGAGGAGCTTTTTGGAGAAATTTATGAAGAAAAAGAAGCTAAATTGGATCCTATTCAAAAAATAGCAGATCAAAAATGGTTAGTTCATGGAAAAGTTCTTTTAGAAGAACTTAAGGTTTTATTAGGAATGGAAATATTGGAAGAGGAACTTCAGGATATAAAGACTTTAAACGGATTTCTTTTAGCTTTATTTAAAGGGATACCCAAAGAGGGTGATACCATAGAATATGAAAAATTTAGATTTACTATAAAAAAAATTAAAGGAAGAAAAATTACTTGGATTGAGATAGAAAAAAAGAAATGATTAATGCTTTAATTTCTTTCCTTTTTTTTCTATTTGGAGAAGCTTTTTTTGCTTGTAGTGAAATTACTTTTATTTCTGCAGAAAGAATCCTTGTGGAAAGTTTAGCTAAAAAGAATATAGGTGCAAAGCTTTATCTCAAGTTTTGGCAAAATCCAGAACGTCTTTTTACTACAACTCTTATGGGGATTACTCTTTGTGTAGCAGGGAATGGTATATTTACCTCTTATTTTTTAATAAAAACCTTAGGAAATTGGGGCATTGTAATTTCTTCTACTTTTTTACCTTTCTCCATGATTATTTTTGGTCAAATAATTCCTAAAACTATAGGAAGAAAATTTTCTTATCCTTTAGTTCTTTATTTAATACCTTTTCTTTATCTTATATCCTTTATTTTCTTTCCAATAATTTTTTTAAATACTAAGTTAGCTAATAAAGTTCTTAAATTAAGGGAGGAAGGAAATCCTTTCTTTTTAACTAAATTTAGAGAAGTATTTTTAACTTTTATTCATTATGAAGAAGAAATAGATTTTAAAGAAAAGGAACTTATGCATAAAATCCTTGAATTTGCTAAAAAGAGGGTTTCTCAAGTAATGATACCTTTAACTCAGGTAAAAGCACTACCTATTACAGCTACAGTAAAAGATGCCATAGAATTTAGTAAAAACTATAACTTTTCTTATATACCTCTTTATGAAGGTAGTATTAATCATGTAAAGAGTATAATAAAAGTTCAACATTTGGTTGGAAAAATTCTTCTTGAGGAAAATAAACCTTTAAAAGATTTTAGTTTAGAACCTCTATTTGTGCCTGAAGTTGCCTTAGCTCATGAAATTCTTTCTCAACTTCAGAAAAGCGGTATAGAAATAGCTATAGTAGTAGATGAATATGGATTTACTACAGGAATTATAACTATAGAAGATTTAATAGAAGAAGTATTAGGAGAATTTAGAGATGCACTTGATTATTATGTTCCTGAATATCAAAAAATTAAAGAAAACTTATATAAATTTAAGGGATATATAGAGATAGAAAAATTGCAGTCTCTTGGGTTACCTATTCCATCAGGAGATTATGAGACTTTAAATGGATTTATTT
>QNAZ01000180.1 GCA_003641645.1 Thermodesulfobacteriota bacterium | reverse complement strand
AGAGGAAAAACCTTTGATGAATTCATAAAATTCTTGTGGGGAGAGATGAAATTTGGTAAAATATCTCCTTGATACTAATTCATTTATAACTCCTTATAGGAGTTATTATAATCCTCAAATCACTCCACCTTTCTGGAATAATCTTTTATCTCTATTTGAAAAATGTCATTTGTATACCATAGATAAAGTTGTTAAAGAAATTAAAAAAGGAAGAGATTGGTACAATTATGTTTTAGTAACTTTTGAAAAATTAGACAGTTCTAAAATAATCAAAATTCCAAAAGTTTGTAACACCTTAGGGATACCTGTTTCTCCGTTATTGTATGAAAATAGATATTTAAATCTTCCTACATTATCTTTGGAAGAAATCCAAAATTATAAATGTATTGTATTAGTCTTTTTGAAATGATGATCAAATTAGACCTAAAGCCATAAATTATGCAAAAATAAGGTAATATAAAAATCAAATAGTCTAATCTATTGAAAACTATATTTTTTCCTCTTTTCCTGAAAAATAGATAAAGAATAACATAATTAAGAGAGAACATATTTACTATTTTTGAATTTTTACTTAAAAAGAAGTTGAAGATTCCAGAAGATGCTTTCAGAATTTTTATATTAGAAGCTTTTGTAGAACTGGGAGGATCAGTCTTTATATCCAAAGTTCTTAAATAAATAGAAAAGAAAATGAAATAACATAATCCGCTGGAAAAAACACAGCCCAGTAGTACCGAAACACAATGGTACAAGAGGGTCTTTTAAAATCCGAATTCTCCCAAAAGGCATTTGGGAATTTACAGAAAAAGGAGTTAAATATTTGAAAAAAGAAAATTTTTAATTTATAATCCCTTTTAAAAGAGGAAATAAATGAAAATTTATATGGATTGCTGTTGTTTAAATAAACCTTTTGACGATCAAACTAATCCTATTATTCATCTTGAAGCTGAAGTAATAAAAATTGTAATTATTTTTATGTGAACAAAGAGTTTTTACATTGGTATCAAGTGAAGTTTTAAAATTTGAAATAGAAAAAACTCCAGATGTTTTAAGAAAAGAAAAATTGAAAATTTTAGAACAGCTTGCTCAAGAAGTAATAAAAATAAATGACGAAATAGAAACCAGAGCAAAATATTTTGAAAGTTTAGGAATTCAATCCTTTGATGCTTTACACTTAGCTTGTGCAGAACGGGGAGCAGATATTCTTATTACTGTAGATAAAGCTTTTTTAAAGAAAGCAAACAAGATAAGAGATTTAAAAATAGAAATAAAAAATCCAATAGAATGGTTAAAAAGGGTATACTATGGAGAAGATAGTTAATTACAAAACAGGAATAGAGATTCATAAGGAAGGTTATAAAATATTAGCTAAGGGATTAGGAATAGTAAATTTTATAAGATTTATTCAAGAGTTTGAAACAGGAGAAGGTGATTATACTAAAGATAGACATAAATGGCAGGATAAATATACAGTAGAAAAAATAATAGAAGAAATAAAAAGATAAACTTTTAAGAGAAAAAAAGCTCAAGCTAAATAAAAAACCAAACTTAACAAGTAAAATTATTAAGAGTTATCTTCTAATAATACAATCCGCTGGAAAACACATCCCGGTGGTGCCGAAACACAATGGTGCAAGAAATTTTTTAAAATCAAATTCTTCCGGAGGTATCTCACGAAATTACAGAAAAAGGAATTAAATATTGGAAAAAGAGATAAAAAGCCCTTAACGCTATCGTTTTGACATCCTCGGCTTAACCAAAAAGAACGTAAAGCTTTTCACACTTCAGAGATGCGAAAAATATCTGAGGAATTGCATAAAGGAGTTGAATATCTGGAGAAAGATATAAAAATAAAAAAATAAGTTGGAGATAATTTGTGAATACTTCGGTTTTAGTAATTTTAGCAGGTCCTAACGGAGCTGGAAAAACAACCTATGCAGAAAAACTTTTTTGAAAAATTTTTAAATTAATAGAAGCTGATATATGAAAAATCATAATTTAGATATTAGTTTTTTAAAGAAAAAAGCCAGACGGATAGCTTCTCGAATTTTTTTTGAAATTCTGGAAGAAAATAAAAAACTTGGGATTGCAACTCCCGTTGGAATAGCTGGCAAAATTTACTTTATAATGCCGGATGGAAAAATTCTAACCGAAGAAGAATATCTAAAAAATAAAGAAGTGCCCAAAAGAATCACAGAAAAAGAAGTTTAAATAAAAAAATAAGTCTATTACGCTATTTAAAATTTGTTCAGTTAAAGCTGATTTGAAATTTTACAAACAAACTTTATAATAACATTAATGTAATGATGTAAGGAAATAAGGAGGTAAGGATGCTTGTTAAAAAGACTTCAAAAAATCAAATTACCCTACCTAAGAAAATAATTAAAGATTTCCCTCATGTTGAATATTTTGAGGCAAAGGTGGAAGACGGAAAGATTATATTAACCCCAGTTAAGATAGTTCCAGCTAATATCACTTTAGAAAAAATAAGAGAAAAAATTAAAAAGCTGGGAGTTACTGAAAAGGATATAAAGGAAGCTATAAAGTGGGCAAGAAAGAATTAAAAGTTGTTTTAGATACTAATGTTT
>QNAZ01000179.1 GCA_003641645.1 Thermodesulfobacteriota bacterium | reverse complement strand
TATAGGAGTAATAACTACAGAAACTGATCCAGAGATTTTTTTAAAAGCTTTTGTAGAACAAGGAGTAAGGGCTATTTTTAATCTCAGTAATGTTCCTCTTTTTGCAGAAAATCCTGAAGTTAAAATTGAAAATTTTAGAACATTTAGAAAGAAAAAATATAGATTTTATAAGTTCAGAAGATTTAGCTAAAAATTGTGGTGTAAATTCTGCTCAATTAAGAAAAGATCTAAGCTTTGTAGGAACCTTAGGAACTAAAGGAGTGGGATACAGTGTAAAAAGTTTGAAATTTAACCTTAAAAATTTTTTGGGGCGGGCTCAGGAATGGAATTTAATTTTAGGAGGTATTAGTCCTTTAGGAATTTTTCTATTGCAAAATAAATCTTTACAAAAAGAAGGTTTTTATTTTTTAGCTGCTTTTGATACTAAGGAAGAAAATATTGGTAAAGTATATAATGGAGTCTCTGTTTATAATTTAGATCAATTATCTTATGTGCTTAATGCTATAAAAGTAGATATAGGAGTAATAACTACAGAAACTGATCCAGAGATTTTTTTAAAAGCTTTTGTAGAACAAGGAGTAAGAGCTATTTTTAATCTCAGTAATGTTCCTCTTTTTGCAGAAAATCCTGAAGTTAAAATTGAAAATTTTTCTTTTTCTATGGCATTAACAAAATTATCTTATTTCCTAAAAGAGTAAATATGAAAATAAAAATTTGGAAAAAAGATCCAAGAGCTAAGTTATTAAAAAAAAGCACTGAGGGATCAGTAGGATATGATCTTTTTGCTTTAGAAGAAGTTTCTATAGAACCTAACCAGTTTACCCTTGTAAGAACAGGGCTGGTTATACAAACTGAACCTCCCTATGCTCTTTTTATTTTTCCAAGATCCTCTCTTTTTAAAAATAAAAAACTGATATTACCTAATTCTGCAGGTATTATAGATTTTGATTACTGTGGAGAAGATGACGAAATCAAAATTCCCGTAGTAAATCTTGGAAAAGAAAAAGTTGTTATAAGAGCTTACGAAAAAATTGCTCAGGCTGTATTTATCAAAATTGGCAATCCAGAAATTGAAGAAATACAAAAACCTCCTAAATCTTCTTCTAGAGGTGGTTTTGGATCCACTGGGGGTTATCTATGAAGTTGTCTTTATTAAGAACTATCCAAAAAGAATTAATCTTTCTTGTATATAAAAACTTTGAAAAATCTTTATTATCTCATTTTATCTTTTTCAGTTATTTAGGTGCAAGGATTTGCTATGCAAAAACTCATCCTTTAGCCCTTTTTTTTGAAGAAAAATTTCAAAATTTTGAAAAATTTAAAAATTTTCTGTTAAATCTTAAAAAAGCAAAACATTATAGTGTATTTTCTCATACTCCTATTTTTTTAAATACGCAAAGCCTTTCTGAAAAAGAAAAAAGTTTACTTGCTCAAAACTTTTTCAAAATTTTCTGGGATAATGAAAATGGTTATGCTCTTTTTAATTTAAGACATTTAGCAGAAAACTTAGAAGATGAAGAGTTTAAAAAACTTATTGATATTGCTCCTGATCTTTCCTTTATAAATATTAAAATTTTTAAAAATTTTCAGCTTTTTTATGAAGGATCTTTTTTTAATTTACCTACAGAAATATTTAAAGAAGATAATAGTGTCTGGGCTATACCAGAGGTAATTATTATAGAAATCAAAATCAATCATCCCTTTAACTGGATAGGAGTAATTGCACATAATTTTTCTCGTATTTTTTCCCATCAATTTGTAAGACACACTTGGTTAAACTTCAATCAAAGGTCTCACAGATATACGTATATTGAGAAATTTGTAATTCCTTCTACATTTGATGAAAAATGTAAAGATACTTATGAAAAAATTATTAAATTAAGTTTAGAAACTTATAAAGATTTATCAGAAAGTATAAAAAAGGAGGACACAAGATTTATAATTCCTCAGGGAGTAGCAACTTCAATACTTGCTACTGCTCCGCTTTTTGTCTGGGAAGATTTTATTACAAAGAGAGCAATACCCCAGGCTCAAGAAGAAATAAGAAAATTAGCTTGTTTACTTAAAGAAAATTTATTTTAAAATTTAAGTTAGATTATTATTGAGATTGAGCCTGTAGCTCAGTGGAAAGAGCGTGGGGCTCCGGACCCCAAGGTCGGGGGTTCAAATCCCCCCAGGCTCATTATTTCTATTTATTGAATTTTTTGAATTTTATACCATAATGTTTATAAAGATATAAATTTTAATAGGAGGTAACAAATGATAGAAAATATTTATTGGTTAGGACATGCTACTTTTAAAATTATAGCTGAAGATAAAATAATTTACATTGATCCATTTCAAATAAAGAAAGAAGATCAAGCAGATATTATTCTTATTACTCATGAACATTTTGATCATTGTTCACCCAAGGATGTAGAAAAAATTCAAAAACCTGACACTATAATTGTTACAACAAATGATTGTGCTTTAAAACTTTCTGGGAATATTAAAAAAGTTAAACCAGGAGATAAAATAAATGTAAAAGGAATAGAAATAGAAGCAGTTCCTGCATATAATACAAATAAAAAATTTCATCCAAAAGAAAATAATTGGGTAGGATTTAT
>QNAZ01000178.1 GCA_003641645.1 Thermodesulfobacteriota bacterium | reverse complement strand
GATTTATATTTTATCTGCTATGCATGAAATAGCTCAAACTTATAAAAATGTGGATTTTGAAAGAATAATTAAAACTTATGAAGAAAAATTAAAAGATTTAAGGGGGTGTCTTTGACCCTGAAAAATTAAAAACTCAACTAACAAAGATTGAAGAAAAGCTCCAAAATAACATAAATTGGGATTCTCCTGAAATAAAAAATCTTCTTAAAAAAAGAGCCCAGATTTCTGAAAGATTGTTTATTTTTGAAAATTTGAATAAAAAATTTCAAGATCTTTTAGAATGGTATCATTTATATAAAGAAGAAAAAAGTCCAGAAATATTACAAGCTTTTTTAGAAGATCTTTCTTCTTTTGAAAAAACTTTTAAAAATGAAGAGACTAAACTTTTAATTTCTGAGGAATATGATCAATCTTCTGCAATTTTAAGTATCCATGCTGGAACAGGTGGAACAGATGCACAAGATTGGGCTTATATTCTTCTTAGAATGTATATAAGATGGGCTGAAAAGAAAGGATACAAAGTAAAAATTGTTGATATTTTATCTGGAGAAGAAGCAGGTATTAAAAATGCAGTACTACTTATTGAAGGACAAAGAGCTTATGGATATCTAAAAGGAGAAAAAGGGGTTCACAGACTTATAAGAATTTCTCCTTTTGATGCAAACTCCAGACGTCATACTTCTTTTGCTTCAGTTACTGTTATCCCTGAAATTGAAAAAGATATCGAAGTTGAGATTAGACCAGAAGATTTAAAAATTGAAACTATGAGAGCAAGTGGACATGGTGGACAACATGTTAATAAAACTGAAACAGCAGTAAGAATTACCCATCTTCCTACTGGAATAGTGGTAACTTGTCAAAATGAAAGAAGTCAATATCTCAATAAAATGACAGCTTTAAAAATTTTAAAATCAAAGCTTTATCAGTTAGAAAAACAAAAACTTGAACAAAAGAAAGAAAATTTAATAGGAGAAAAAAAAGAAATAAGTTGGGGAAATCAAATTAGAACCTATATTTTACATCCTTACAAAGTAGTAAAGGATCATAGAACACAATATGAATCTTATAAAGTGGAAGAAGTTCTTGATGGAGAAATTGATGAATTTATAAGAGAATATCTTTTGTGGGAGGCTAAACAAAAATTAAAAAAACAATAAAATCAAAAAGGAAATGAAAAAATATAAAGCATTAGTTATGTTAGAAGATGGAACTTATTTTTGGGGATATTCTTTTACTGGAAGAGGAGAAACCTTTGGAGAGGTAGTTTTCAATACTGGAATGACAGGTTATCAAGAAATACTTACAGATCCATCTTATTATGGACAAATAGTTACTATGACCTATCCACTTATTGGAAATTATGGGATTAACAAAGAGGATATGGAAAGTGATAAAATTTATGTAGCAGGGTTTATTGTGAAAGAATATCAATCTTTTTATAGCAATTGGAGGGCTGAAAAATCTTTAGGAAGTTGGCTTTCTGAAAATAAAATTCTTGGAGTAGAAGGGATAGATACAAGAGCTTTAACAAAACGTTTAAGACTTTACGGAACTATGAAAGGTGGAATTACAACTGAAACTCTTGATCCTAAAAAATTTTTAGAAAAAGTTAAAGAAAGTCCTGATTATGTAGGAAGGGATTTAGTCCAATATGTAACCTGTAAAGAAGTTTATTATTTTGGAAAAAAAGGAAAAGAAAATCGTAAAACTTTCAAGGGTGAAGGAAAATATAAAATTGCTGTTATTGATTGTGGTTTAAAATTTAATCAACTTAGAATTTTTATTCAAAAAGAATGCGAGTGCTTAATTTTTCCTGCCTATACTGAACCATCTGAAATCCTTTCTCACAATCCTGATGGAATTTTTGTATCTAATGGCCCAGGTGATCCAGCACCACTAACTCCTATAATAAAAAATGTAAAAAAATTCTTTGGTAAAAAACCTATCTTTGGAATTTGTTTAGGACATCAAATTTTAGGACAAGCTCTTGGTGCAACAACTTATAAACTTAAATTTGGACATAGAGGTATAAATCATCCTGTTTTTAATCTTTTTAATAAAAAAGTAGAAATTACTTCACAAAATCATGGGTTTTGTGTTAAAAAGGAGGAACTTCCAAAGTCTGTTATAATAACTCATATAAATTTAAATGATAATACTCTTGAGGGTATATTTGTTCCTGATTTGAAAATTATATCTGTTCAATATCATCCAGAAAATGCTCCTGGTCCTCATGATTCTATTTATTTATTTGACAGTTTTCTCAAACTTCTGGAGGGAAAGATTGAAAATTTATACCCCTAAGGACTTCCCTCTTTCATTTGAAACTGTAATTACTATTGGAAGTTTTGATGGAATTCACTTAGGACATAAAGTTCTTTTTGAAGAAACTCAAAATTTAGCTCATCATTTTAAAGTAAATCCTGCTGTAGTTTCTTTTGATCCTCATCCTCGCACAGTTCTTTTCCCAAGATCTAATTTTAAACTCTTAACCACTTTAGAAGAAAAATTATATTTACTTTCAGAACTTGGAGTAAAAAATCTAATTTTAATTCCTTTTACTAAAACGCTTTCTGAACTTTCACCTGATCTTTTTATTCAAGAATATATAGTAGAT
>QNAZ01000177.1 GCA_003641645.1 Thermodesulfobacteriota bacterium | reverse complement strand
CTTCAGATAAAGGAACATAGGTTAATTTTTCAGCAATTTTATCTCCATTCTTAAATGCCCAATCAAAAAATTTAACTACCTCTTTATTGGTTTCTTTTTTTTCCTTTGAAAGAAGAATATAAGTAGCTCCTACAATAGGCCATGCATTTTCTCCTGGAGCGTTAGTAAGCCAGGTATAAAAATGTTTAGAAGGATCAAGTTTTGCATTAAGAATTGCTTCTTTAATATTTTTTTCATTAGGCTCAACCACTTTACCAAAAGAATTTTTAAGCTTTATGTAAGAAAGTTTGTTTTGAATAGCATAAGCAATTTCTACATAACCAATAGTATAAGGAGTTCTTTTAACATAATTAGCCACTCCTTCGTTTCCTTTAGCACCAACACCAATTTTCCAATTAACTGCTGTTCCAAAACCTATTTCTTTTTTCCAGGTCTTACATACTTGACTTAAATATTTTGTAAATATAGCTGTTGTTCCAGAAGCATCAGCTCTATATATCGGAGTTATAGATTTATCTGGAAGATTAAGACCTGGATTTAAAGATTTTATTTTGGAATCATTCCATTTTTTAATCTTTCCTAAATAAATCTCACAAAGAGTTTTTCCATCAAGAGTTAAATGGAAATTTTTTATTTCAGGAAGATTAACTACAGGAACAATAGCACCTATTGCAGTAGGAAATTGCAAAAGATTTTTACTTTCTACCTCTTCTGGTTTAAGAGGCATATCACTTGCTCCAAAATCAACTGTCTTTTCTATAATTTGTCTAATACCTCCTCCAGAACCTATAGATTGATAATTAATTTTAATTTTTGTAAGTTTATAATATTCACTTGCCCAATTAGCATAAAGTGGATAAGGAAAACTTGCTCCAGCTCCATTAAGAAATTTTTTAATCTCTGGGGTTTTAGAAACTTTTTTACATCCTGAAATTATTAAAATTACCAGAATACTTAAAATTAATATTATTTTTTTCATAGCTTTTTTCTTATTTTCTTGATAATCGTTGATACTTTTCTATAATTTCACTAAAAGTAAAAAAAGCTTCAAATTTATAACCTTTAGCTTCAATTTTTTCTTTTCCTCCTTCTTCTCTATCAATTAAAGCAAGAATCTGAATAATCTCAAATCCTTCTTTTTCACCTATTTCAACTGCTTTAAGCACTGATTCACCTGTAGTTACTACATCCTCTACAATAACAATAGTCATATCTTTTTTTATATTTCCTTCAATTTGTTTTTGAGTTCCATATTTTTTTGGTTCTTTTCTTATCAACAGCCCTTCTAAAGGTATATTGTCTTCATAAGCTTTTGCTAAAATTGAGCAAACAATAGGATCTGCACCGATACTCATTCCTGCAATTCCATCTACACCCAAATATTTAATCTTTTGCCAAAATAAAGCTCCTATTAAATTAAAAGTTAAAGAATATAAAGTAATTTTTCGACAATCAAAATAATAAGGACTTTCTTTACCACTGGAAAGAATGAAAGGTTTTTCAGGATTATATAAAAAAGCTCTTTCTAAAATGTATTTCAGAAGTTCTTCTTTAAGAATTGAAATATTAAGATCTCTTAAATCTTTAATTAAAGGATGAGCTTCTCCTAAAAATTTATGAAGTTCCTTTTCTACACTTTCTTCAGATGGATAATTATAATAAACAAAATTTTTAAAATGAGTAAAACTCTCAGGAGAAATATAAGTATACTTTATAGCAAATCCTTTTTTAGGCTCTATTCTTACTACTTTTCCTTTTAAAAAAAGTTTAATAGGAGGAAGAGTTCCTTCTATAAATAAAATAATAGGTATTTCCTCATTTTTGGGAGGAATAACATCACTTTCAATAAATAATCCTCCATAACTTAAATCTTTTAAATTAGCTTTATAACTAACATTCTGCCAAAAAAATTCTATAGTTTCAGAAAAGGGTATTCTGGTAAACTTTCTTTTCATTTAAACCAGCCCCATCTCCATCTTCTCCTTATCCAAGACCTATATCTCCAAAATGGTAATGTTGTGCTTATTAACTCTACTTCAATATTTTTAGCTATATCTGAACTAATAATAAGACGATTATTCCCATTTTTTAATAAAAAATTTTTTCCCCATCTTTGGATAACTTCAAAAATATCTCCTTTTCTTAAACCCATAGTTTCTATTTTTTTTAAAATAGCATCTTTACCAAGAAACCCCTTTATTTCTATTTTATCTCCGCACCTTGTGTCAATTAATAACATGGATTATATTATACCCCCTTTCTACATTCTGAACATATACCAAAAATTTCTAAATGATATGTTAATGGCGAGTAATTTTCTTTTTTAGCATGTTTTTGAATAAGTTCTACCAATTGATCATCTATTATTTCGATTACTTTTTTACATTTAATGCATATAAAATGAATATGTGGAATTTTATCTAAGGTAACTTCATAATATGATTTTGCATTTTGTCTATAAACTTCTTGAACATACCCTGCTTCAATAAGTAAAGGAATAGTTCTATATATTGAAGCCTTAGAAACTTTACTTCCTTTTCTTTTTAATTTTATATAAAGTTCATCTACATTAAAATGTTGTTTAGACTTCAAAATTTCTTTTAATATCTCTTCTCTTTCGGAG
>QNAZ01000176.1 GCA_003641645.1 Thermodesulfobacteriota bacterium | reverse complement strand
GTAATAGTAGGAGCTTCATAAGAAAAAGAAATTTTAGATAAAGCAAAAAAAATCAATAAAAGGATTATCAAAATTTTATATCTCATAAGAACCATTCTCCATTTTTACTACATCTTCGAATTTTATATCCATTCCAAGAATACCAATTATTTCTTCATACTTATTTCTTATAGGTGTAGAAAGTGTGATACAAAGATTAGAAGTAATCTTTGAAGTATAAAACTTGGAAGTATAAGTTTTTCCAGTTTTCATAGGGTTTATAAACCAATCTCTATTTTCAAAAGTTTCAGTATTGAGAAGTTCAGCAAATTTCTTAGCATATTCAAAATCGTTAGTTAAGCCTATAATAGGTTTCCCTTCACTATCAACTACATAGATAAATTGGACATAAGGATGATCTTCCAAAAATTTCTTTAACACATTTTTCATTTGCCCTTGATCTAAAGAAACTATAGCAGGGTCTTGTGCTAAATCTTCTATATATTTTGTCATAAGTTCTATTACATATTCTCTTAAATGATCCAATTCTGATACAAAAAGTTCTGGAACATATTTTTTAACATAAATAAGCATTTCTTCATTTGAAATAGGAGTAACTCGTCCTTTTTCATATTCTTCCAAAATCTTTTTATAAATTTTCGCAACCCCAGGATGTCTTTTATCAATTTTTTTATCTCCTTCAAGTCCAAAATGAGTATTAATCCAATAAGCAATACCTGCTGTGCCACTTTTATCAGTAATGATAATTTGAACAGGTCTTTTAAGAAGTTTCCATGTATCAAAAGGATTATAAATTTCCTCGTTTTTAATAATTCCATCAATATGAATTCCTGCTTTAGTAGAATTGAATTCTTCACCTACAAATGGTTGTCTAATAGGGATTTTTTCATGTAATACATTTTTATAATAATTTGCTATATCTGTAATTACTGTAGTATCCATTCCATCAGTAGTTCCTTTTAAGGATATATATTCAAAAACCATAGCTTCTAATGGTGTATTTCCTGTTCTTTCTCCTATTCCAAGTAAGGTAGTATTTACATAAGTACATCCATACAACCAAGCAGTAGTTGCATTTATTACTGCTCTATAAAAATCATTATGTCCATGCCACTCTAAAAGCTCTCCTGGAACACCTGCGTCTTCTATTAATGCTCTTATTAATTTAGGAACACTTATAGGTAAACAAGCCTCTGAATAAGGAACACCTATGCCTAAGGTATCACAGAGTCTTATTTTTATATCTATTCCACTTTCTTCTCTCAATTTCATAAGTTCTATAGCAAAAGGAATAACAAATCCATAAATATCTGCACGAGTTACATCTTCAAAATGACATCTTGGTCTTATTCCTAAGGAAAGAGCTTCTTTAACTATTTTAAGATAATCTTCCAAAGCCTCTTTCCTTGTTTTTTTGAGTTTTAAAAAAATATGGTAATCAGAACAAGAAGTTAAGATTCCTGTTTCTTTAAGCCCAGATTCTTTAATAAGTTTAAGATCTTCTTTTTTTGCTCTTATCCATCCTGTAATTTCTGGATATTTGTATCCTAAGGAAAGACATCTTTCTAAAGCTTCTCTGTCTTTATTTGTATATAAAAAAAACTCAGTTTTTCTAATTATTCCTTTGGGTCCGCTTAATTTATGTAAAAATTTATAAAGAGTTTCTATCTGTTCAGGAGTATAAGGAACTCTTGCTTGTTGTCCATCTCTAAAAGTAGTATCTGTTATATAGAAATTTTCGGCAGGTTGAGGAGGAATATATTTTCTATCAAAAAAAATTCTCGGAGGATTTGCATAAGGAAAAAAATCTTTTAATAAATTGGGTTCATCTGTTTCTTGTAAAGTATATAAAATTCTTGGACGTTGATACCTAAGCATAATACATCCTCCTTTTATTTTAAAAATTTTTAAAATACTAATAAGTATTTGTAAAAAAATCAAGTAATTAAATTTTTAAAAAATTTTAACAATATTATTTTAGAAGGGATTGACAAATAAATTTTTAGGAGAATTATTAAATTTTTAGATATAAAAGATGTATTGAGTTTTAATACAGATGAACCAAATTAAACCAGCTTTTAGAACTCTTCAGGTAGAATATGCTATAAGAGATATAGTAGAAGCATCTGAAGAGGCTAAAAAAGCAGGAAAAGATTTAATCTATTTAAATATTGGAGATCCAATAAAATATGGATTTAAAACTCCTGATTCTATAATTGAAGTAGTATGTCAAGCTTTATGGAAAAATTATAATTCCTATTCTGATTCTCCAGGTATACCAGAAGCTATAGAGGCAATTAGGAACTATGCTTTAAAAAAAGGTATAGAACCTATAGATATTTATATTACTCAAGGGGCTACTGAAGCTATAGAATTTGCTATTTCTGCTTTGGTTAATTCAGAAGAAAATATATTACTTCCTTGTCCTTGTTATCCTTTATATCAAGCTATTATTTCTAAATTTAGAATAGAGCCGAGGTATTATTTTTTGGATGAAAATAAAAATTGGGAGCCAGATATTGAAAGTATTGAATCTTTAATAGATAAAAAAACCAGAGCCATTGTAATTATAAATCCTAATAATCCAACAGGAGCAATTTATTCTAAAGAGGCTTTAAAAAAAATAGTGG
>QNAZ01000175.1 GCA_003641645.1 Thermodesulfobacteriota bacterium | reverse complement strand
GAATTGTGCTTTTTGTATTAATTAGTATATTTAAACTGCATCCTGTTTTTATTTTAGTAGCATTTTTTTTAATATATACTTACTTAATTTTAGCAAGTTTGAAATATCTTATATTTAATAGAATTTTAGTATGGAGGAGGTAAGATATGGAACATCCTATATTATTTTTGTGTTTAATTTTAGAAAAACTTGGAATTCCTTCAGGATTTGTTTATTATGAACATGCAGATAAATATGGAGTTTTAGCTAAAGTTTTTGCTCCTCACATGGTTTACAGTTATTTTGTTTGTTTACTTTTGATTATATTGGCTTTTATTGGAACAAGAAAAAAAGAATTTATACCTCGTGGAATGCAAAATTTCTGGGAATTTACATTGGAAACATTATATGATTTTACTAAAGAGAATGTACCTCATGGAGAAGATCACGGGCCCAATATTGTTCCCTTAGTATATCCTTTAATTGTATTTTTTGCCCTTTATATTTTATTTTGTAATCTTTTAGGATTAATTCCTGGTTTTATATCCCCCACTGCAAATATAAATGTAACTTTAGGTTTAACTTTAATAACTATTGTATATTATCATCTTCTTGGATTAAGGTATAAAGGAATCAGATATTTTAAAGATTTTTTAGGTCCGATTCCTTGGCTTGCGCCTTTGATGTTACCTACTGAAATTTTCAGCCATATAGGAAGAATTATATCTCTTTCTGTACGACTTTTTGGAAACCTTGTTTCTAAAGAGTTGCTTCTTGGATTGTTAACTATGCTTGCTGGAAAGTTTTTCGCACCCTTACCAATTATGCTTCTCGGAGTATTAGTAAGCTTTATCCAAACACTTATTTTTGTACTTTTAAGTTTAGCTTATTTTGCTGGAGCAGTAGAGGAACATCATTAAATAAGTTAAATTAAATAAATTATTACCAGGGGAGTAAAAAACTCTTCTGGTAAAAGTTTAATTAAAATAAAAATTTTAAAAGGGAGGGAGAGGTATGAAAAAAGGAGTAATTTTAGGAATTTTGGTATTATTTAGTTTAATTTTTGCTAATCCTTTAGTAGCTTTAGCAGCAGAAACAACTAAAATGGTTACTGGATTTGGATTCTTTGGTGCTATAGTTCTTGCAGCAGGTTTAGGTGTAGGTGTAGCTGCATGTGGTTGTGGAGTTGGAATGGGACATGCAACCCGTGGTGCTTGTGAAGGTATTGCCAGAAATCCTGAATTAGCTGGAAGACTTACAGTTACCATGATTCTTGGTATTGCTCTTATAGAATCTCTTACTATTTATGCTCTGGTTGTTGCATTAATATTACTTTATGCCAATCCTATTTTACCCAAAGTTATCACCTTACTTGGATTAAGTGGTTAATTGATAGAAATTTAAAATTATTTAAAATAAAAAAGGGCCATAGGGTGCTAAACCTTATGGCCTTTTTTATTTAATGTAATTTTTTTATTTTATAAAACATGCTTTCTAAAACTTTAAGTTTCTCAATTTTGGGTATAGAAGCCTTTCCAGTAGAAGTAGAAGCTGATTTTAGCTTGGGTCTTCCAGGAATTATCATTGTAGGATTACCAGATAGCTCTATTAAAGAAAGCAGAGAACGTATAAGATCAGCTTTAAAAAATTCAGGATTTCATTTACCTAATAAGAAAATTACTATAAATCTTGCTCCAGCAGATTTAAAAAAAGAGGGAAGTGGTTTTGATCTTGCTATAGCAGTTACTCTTTTAGCAGGAATGGAAATAATTCCCAGAGAAAACCTAACTAAAAGGGCATTTTTAGGAGAACTTGCTTTAGATGGAAGAATAAAAAGCACTAAAGGTATTCTACCAGCAGTAATCAGAGCAAAAGAATTAAAATTGGAAGAAGTGATTATACCCTATGAAAATCTCAGAGAAGCTTCTTTGATAAAAAATTTTAAAATTTTAGGAGTAAAACATTTAAGAGAAGTTACAGATTACTTAAGAGGAGACTTTGTGCCTCAACAGGAAAAAATTAAAATCTTAATGGATATAGAATTCAAATATGAAGAAGATTTTGCTGATGTTTTAGGGCAAGAATTAGCTAAAAGAGCTTTTGAAATAGCTGCAGCAGGAGGACATAATCTTTTAATGATTGGTCCACCTGGAGCAGGAAAAACAATGCTTGCTCAAAGAATTCCAACAATTCTTCCTCCTATGAGCTATGAAGAAGCTTTAGAAACCACAAAAATCTATTCTGTAGCTGGACTTCTTTCTTCTGAAAGACCTTTTATTTTAACTCGTCCTTTTAGAAATCCCCATTTTGGGATTTCAGAAGCAGGAATGATAGGAGGAGGAACACATCCTAAACCTGGAGAAATAAGCCTTGCTCATAATGGGGTATTATTCTTAGATGAATTTCCAGAATTTAGAAAAGATGTTATTGAAGCTTTAAGACAACCTTTAGAAGATGGGAAAGTTACTATCACCAGAGCAAGTTTTACAGTAACCTATCCAGCAAAATTTATGCTTATTTGCGCTATGAATCCCTGTAGATGTGGTTATTATGGACACCCTACTAAACCTTGTCAATGCACTTATCAGGAGATTAAAAAATATAGAAGTAAACTTTCAGGACCTATAATTGATAGAATTGATATTCATTTAGAAATT
>QNAZ01000174.1 GCA_003641645.1 Thermodesulfobacteriota bacterium | reverse complement strand
TTATTAAAAATAACGAAGAATATATAATTCTATTTGAAAATCCTGTAAAAGGTGTGACACCAGGGCAAATATGTGCTTTTTATGAAGATGATTTTTTATTAGGAGGAGGTGTAATTAAAAAAGCAATTAAATAAGATTTTATAAGAGATTATGTTGACAGAAAGAGGAAAAAATTGTAAGATTTTATTTTAAAAAACAAGGGGGTTTAATGGAGTTTGAGGCAGTTATTGGTTTAGAAGTTCATGCTCAACTTAATACTCAAACTAAAATGTTTTGTTCTTGTTCTACCAAATTTGGCAAACCTCCTAATACTCAAGTTTGTCCAGTTTGTATGGGGCTTCCTGGGGTACTTCCTGTAATAAACAAACAGGCTGTAGAATATGCTTTAAAATTAGCTTTGGCATTGAATTGTAAAATTAATTTAAAATCTATAATGGCTCGTAAAAACTACTTTTATCCAGATCTTCCAAAGAACTATCAGATTTCTCAATATGAGCTACCTTTAGCAGAGGGAGGAGCTGTTGAAATTGAGGTAAATGGTATAAAGAAAAAGATTAATCTTGTAAGAATTCATATGGAAGAAGATGCGGGAAAGCTTATACATGATGAAAAGCAACCTTATTCTTATGTAGACTTTAACAGAGCGGGTGTTCCTCTTCTTGAAATTGTGAGTTCTCCAGAAATATCTTCACCAGAAGAGGCAGTGGCTTATTTAAAAACTTTAAGAAGAATATTAAGATATCTTGAGATTTGTGACGGAAATATGGAAGAAGGAAGTTTAAGATGTGATGCTAATGTTTCTGTTAAACCTAAGGGAAGTGAGAAATTTGGAACAAAGGTGGAACTCAAAAATATGAATTCCTTTAAACATGTAGAAAGAGCTTTAAACTATGAGATAAAAAGGCAAATCGGACTTCTTATGGAAGGTAAAGAGATTGTTCAAGAAACAAGACTTTATGATGAAGCTACACAGACAACTCACCCTATGAGAGGAAAAGAAGAAGCTCATGATTATTGTTATTTCCCTGACCCAGATTTAATAGAAATTCAAATAGAAGAAAGTTTACTTAAAAGACTTGAAGCTGAACTTCCCGAATTACCTAAGATTAAAAAAGAAAGGTTTTTGAAAACATATAATTTAACACCTTATGAAGTGGATATTTTAATTGAAGAAAAAAGTTTAGCAGAATTTTTTGAAAAAACTGTAAAAATCTATCCTAATCCTAAAGCAGTATCTAACTTTGTTCTTACAGAGGTTCTTAGATATTTAAACCGTGATGGAAAAGATATTAGTGAAACCAATCTTAAACCAGAAAATTTAGCTCAACTTCTTGAATTAGTAGAAAAAGAAGTAATTTCTATAACCATTGCTAAACAAATTTTTCCTGAAGTATATGAAAGGGGGGCTGAGCCTAAAAAAATTGTAGAAGAAAGAGGTCTTGTTCAAGAAAGTTCTGAGGAAAAACTTAAAGGTATTTGCGAGGAAATTCTCGCTCAAAACCCTGCAGAGGTGAAAAAATACAAAGCCGGTAAAAAAGGACTTCTTGGTTTTTTTGTAGGGCAAGTTTTAAAGAAAACAAAGGGAAAAGCAAATCCTAAAGTGGTCAATAAAATTTTAACTGAACTTTTAGAAAAATGAAATTTTCCTTTTTAAAAGATCAAATTATAAAAGAACCTTCCAAAGTAGACTTAATTAAAACTTGGTTTTGGACTGAGAAAGGTCTTTATTTACTTGATCAAAGAAAACTTCCTTTACAGGAAAAATATATTTTTTGCAACAATATCTCTAAAATTAGAACTGCTATTAAAGAAATGGTAATAAGAGGTGCTCCGGCAATAGGTATCTGTTCTGCAATTGGATTTGTTATAGAATTTAAAAATTTTTTATCTTCTTTAAAAAGCGAGGAGGTTTTCATCCATAAAATTGAAGAAGAAGTAGGGAAAATTAATAATTTTCTTGCTACAGCTCGTCCTACAGCAGTAAATCTTTTTTGGGCAGTTTCAAGAATGAGAAAAATTTCTTTAAAATTTCTTGAAAATTTTGAAAATAAAATAAATAAAAAAGAACTTTATTCCCTTTATGAGATTCTTGAAAAGGAAGCTTTAAAAATCTGGGAGGAAGATATAGAAGCTAATTTAACAATGGCTGAGTATGGAAAAGATTTACTTCCAGAAGGAGGAATACTTACCCACTGTAATACAGGAGCTTTAGCAACTGGTGGATATGGAACTGCTTTAGGAATTATTAGAAAAGCTTATGAACAAAATAAAAAAATAAAAATATTTGTAGATGAAACTCGTCCTTTTTTACAAGGAGCAAGACTTACTGCTTGGGAACTTTATAAATTAAAAATTCCTTATACTCTAATTACTGATAATGCTGCAGGATTTTTGATGAAAAAAGGTGAAATTTCTGCAGTTATAGTTGGTGCAGATAGAATTGCTAAAAATGGAGATACTGCTAATAAAATAGGAACTTATTCCTTAGCAGTTTTAGCAAATTTTCATAAAATACCTTTTTTTGTAGCTGCTCCTTCTTCTACTTTTGATTTAGAAACAGAAAATGGAGAAAAGATTCCTATAGAAATCCGTCCTTCTGAAGAAGTTTTAATGTGCTACAAAAGCAAAATTGCACCT
>QNAZ01000173.1 GCA_003641645.1 Thermodesulfobacteriota bacterium | reverse complement strand
GGCTAATTGTTTTTTGGAATTTTTACAGAGATTTTAAAATTTTTGGTTTTCTTATCCTTGTTTTTGCTTTAATTTTATTAGGATTTTTATTTAAAAAAATTTTTGAAAGACTTTTTGACGGAATTACAGGAGACAATCTTGGAGCTTTGATAGAAATTTTTGAAATTTTACTTTTAATTTTCTGGAGAGTTTTATGGCAAAGACTTTAATGATAGTTGGCACTTCTTCAGGAGCAGGTAAATCCCTTTTAGTTAGTGCTCTTGGAAGATTAGCTTTAAAAAGAGGTTTTAAGGTTGCTCCCTTTAAGGCTCAAAATATGAGTTTACAAAGTTATATTACTCTTGATGGAGGAGAGATTGGTCTTGCTCAGGCACTTCAAGCTAAAGCTTGTGGAGTTGAACCAGAAGTTCATTTCAATCCTATTTTACTTAAAGCAGAAGGCAAACAAGGCTCTCAGGTAATTCTTCATGGAAAAGTTTATAAAACTCTAAAACCTGAAAAGTATTATCAAGAAAAAGATAAACTTTGGGATTATGTAAAAGCTTCTTTAAAATATCTTTCTAAAAAGTTTGAGCTTTTAATAATTGAAGGAGCTGGAAGCCCTGCAGAAATTAACCTTCTGGATGTAGATATAGTAAATATGAGAGTAGCTGAGTATTTAAATTCTCCTGTGTTTCTTGTTGGAGATATAGATAAAGGAGGTGTTTTTGCATCACTTTATGGCACTATGGAACTTTTAAAATTTTATAAAGCCCGCTGGTTTTCTTTAATAAAAGGCTTTATTATTAATAAATTTCGGGGTGATGCAAGAATTTTGCTCCCTGGGATAAAAAAATTAGAAAAACTTAGTAATAAAAATTGCTATGGGATAATTCCTTATTTTGAAAATCTCGCAATTTCTGAAGAAGATGGCTTCAATCTGCCAACCAGAAAAGAATTTTTAGCAAGGGAAAAAGACTTTATAAAAATTACAGTTTTAAGGCTTAAATATATCTCCAATTTTTATGATTTTGACCCTTTTAGATGGGAGCCTGATGTTGAATTGGTTTATTCTCTAAGAACAGAAGATATAGTTAATGCAGATATAGTAATTATACCAGGAAGTAAAAAAACTATTGAAGATTTTAAAACTCTTAAAAAACTTGGAATAAAAGAGGTTTTAAAAAAAGCTTTGAGAAGAGGTGCTGAGCTTATAGGAATTTGTGGAGGATTTCAGATGCTTGGTGAGGTTATTAAAGATCCTTTTAAGGTAGAAAGTATAGAAAAAGAAATAAAAACTCTTGGTTTTTTAGAAGTAGAGACCGAGTTTTACCCTGAGAAAATAACCACTCAGGTTGAGGCTTCAAGTCTTATAGAAAAGGACTTTCATAAACTCTGGGGATACGAAATTCATATGGGAAGAACTTTTGGGAATTTAAATCTTTTTAAGATAAAAAGGCTTGCTACAGGAGAAGAGACACTCGATGGTTTTATCAAAGGAAGAGTTTGGGGAACCTATCTTCATGGAATTTTTCATAATGATTCCTTTAGGCGAGCTTTAATTAATAGACACAGAATTAAAAAAGGTTGGAAACCTATAGAGTTTACTTACTCTTATAACAAATTTTTAGAGAAAAATTTTAATTTTTTAGCAGATTTAATAGAAAAACATTTAGAAATAGAAAAAATCTTTGAGTTTATAAAGAAATGACATCTGAAATTTTTTATGTTAAATCATGGGAAATTATAGGTGCTTTTCTTCTGGATTTTCTTATAGGAGACCCTGCCTTTATTCCTCATCCAGTAGTTGCTATAGGTAAATTTATAGAAAAAACCGAAAAGTTTTTACGAAAAATTAGATTTTTTTCAGAAAGAATTCAAGGAATTTGTCTTTTTTTTGTAACTGTTTCTTTCTGGTTTTTAGTAGCTCTTTTAGTAGTTTATGGAATAAAAAAATTTCAAAAAGAGAGCCCATTTCCATTAAAATTCTTTTTAGAAGGACTTTTTATTTTTTTTATTGGTCAGTTTTTAGCTTTAAGGGGACTGATTTCTACTGGAAGAAATATTGAAGCTCTTTTAAAAGAAGGAAAGATTGAAAAAGCAAGAAAAGAGCTTAAAGCTCTTGTTGGAAGAGACACAGAAAAACTTAATTCTAAAAAAATAAGGACTGCTGTAGTTGAAAGTTTTTCAGAAAATTTGAATGATGCTGTTATTGCACCTTTGTTTTATCTTGCTTTAGGAGGATTTCCAATGCTTGTATTTTATAAAACTGTAAACACTTTAGATTCTATGGTAGGTTATAGAAATGAAAAGTATTTGTATTTTGGCTGGTTTTCAGCAAAGATGGATGATATTTTTAATTATATTCCTGCCAGATTAACAGGTTTTTTAATCGGGCTTGCTACTTTGTTTTTAAAAGGGAAAAAATCGGCTTTTAATGCTTTTAAAATAATGATAAAAGATGGAAGAAAACATCTCAGTCCTAATAGTGGAATATCAGAAGCTGCTATGGCAGGGGCTTTAGGGGTAAAATTAGGAGGTCCAGCTACTTATGAAGGAAGACTTGTTGAAAAACCTTATATAGGTGAAGACTTAAATCCTGATTTTTCAAAACTTATAGAAAATGCTTCTTCTATAGTTATTTTAAGCTCCTTTCTATTTTTGG
>QNAZ01000172.1 GCA_003641645.1 Thermodesulfobacteriota bacterium | reverse complement strand
CTTACAACGAATGTATAGAATTAATAAATGATGCAATAGATTATACAAAAAATAAAGAAAATTACACAAACTCCTTTTACTTTTTTTCAAATCATATTTTAATGCCTCTAAGTTATGCTGTTTGGATGGATTTATTATGTGGTAATTTACCTGCATGCTTTATGGAACTTAGGTTAATATTGGAATCATTAGCTGGGTTTTCTCTTATTGATTCATTTTCTCAGGAATCTGAATTTTTTGAGAAAATGCAAAATGCTTTTTATAAAGGAAAACCTTCTGATAAACTAAAAGAGTTTGGAAATAAAATAGGAGTAAAAAATGAACCTCTTAATTTATGGAAGAAAATTTCTCAAAATTGGGTTCATTCAAAAGGGATTGTAAAGAGGGTAATCAGTGAAATAATTGAAAAATCAGATGTTCCTTCTTGGGCACTGGTAATACCTATAGAATATACAAATTCCGATTTGAAAGATATTGAAGAATTAGGCAAATGCATATCTAAACTTAGGGAATTAATAAAAGCTGTAATACGGTAATGATTTTTTCTTTTTAATTTGTTTTATTTTAAACTAATGAGTTAACTTTTTGTTTTTAAATCTTTTTAAAAAATTCCCTTTCTTTTCCTTTTCTTAAAGCATCTATGTAATCAGCCCAATCTTGCATCATTTTTCTTCTATGATCTAAAAATTTTGTTCTGTTATAAGCTTCTCCAAGTCTATCAGGCACTTTGTGAGCTAATTGATGCTCAATTATATCTGGTTCATAACCTAAAACCTCATGTAGTAAAGTTCTTGCAACTGCTCTAAATCCATGGCTTGTTATTTCATTTTTGGTATCAATTCCCATCCTTTTAAGTGCTGCATTTGTAGTAACATTACTAATAGGTCTATTCCATGAAGTTCCCATAAATACATAAGGAGAATGCCCTGTAAGAGGTTTAAGTTCTTCTAAAATTTCCATCACTTGCCTGCTTAAAGGAACTATGTGTTCCTTTTTAATTTTATAAGCAATAAACCTCCATTCTTTTCTTTCCCAGTCTATATCTTTCCATTTCATATTTCTTACTTCTCCAGGTCTTTGAAAGGTATAAACAAGCATTTTTAAAGCTCCTGCAACTATAGGAGAATATGGATAACTCCATATCATTCTTAAAATACCTGCAAGTTCTTTTGGATCAGTAATTGCTGGTAAGTGTCTTTTTGGAGAAGGTGTAAGGGCTTTTCTTAAAGCTGGTGTAGGATCAAATTCAGCTCTTCCAGTTGCTATCGCATATCTTATAATTTGACCAGCAAGTTGCAATACCCTATGTGCTGTTTCAAATTTTCCCTGTTTTTCTATAGCTCTTACACAATTGAGAAGATGAGGAGCTTTAATTTCATTTATTGGCATAGATCCAAGTGAGGGTAAAAGATATTTCCTAAGTCTCAAAATTAGTTTATCAGTATGAGTAGGTGCCCATACTGGTTTATTTTTTTCTATAAATTCCCAAGCTATAGCTTCAAAAGTAATGCTTTTTGCTAATTTTTCCTCTTTTCTTTTTACAGCAGGATCTATACCTCTTGCAATAAGCTTTCTCATCTCAAAAGCTATTTCTCTTGCTTCACTAAGAGATATTTCAGGATATCTTCCAAGAGCAAGGGTTTTTCTTTTGCCATTAAAGCGATAATCAAGCCTCCAAAGTTTTGAACCTTTTGGTGTTACCCATATAAAAAGCCCTGAACCATCAACTATCTTATAAGGCTTTTCCTTAGGTTGAAGTTTTCTTAAAATTGTTTCAGTTAGTTTACCTTTCATAACTCTTATAACTCCTTAATTTATAATTAATCAAATTTTGGAACCTAACCCGGTTCCTTTTAGGAACCTAACCGGGTTCCTGGAGTATGGAGTTATAAAAAATTAAAAATAACTCTTCAAATAACTCCATAATTTTAAACTAAGTTAGATTTTATCAGAATTTTTTAGACTGTCAAGAGATTTAAGACTTGATTTTCTCTACTCTTTGGAATTCTTTGGATTTTCTTAGATAGAAAGAAAATGGAGGCGGCGGGAATCGAACCCGCGTCCGGAGATAGTTCAGGTTAAACTTCTACAGGCTTAGCCTGTGTTTAAATCTCGTAGAAAGCTGGGCACAGGCACCCAGACTTTCTACCAGGTAGGTTATTTCTCGGCTAAAGGAACCCTACCAATTCCTTTAGCCAAAGCCTGCTTGGTCACACACTTAAGGATGCGCAGGCAACATCCTTAAGTGCGTGGCAGCCTTTCTCTTTAGGCTGCCATAGCATAAGAATATTCATCGGCAGTTGTGTTTTTGCACCCTTTTTTACGTGGCGGGTGCGACCACGGCCTGCAGTTTAACCCTACCTATCCCCGTCGAGCCCTTATCGCCCCCATCTTTTCAAAGAACTAATTAAATTTTAATTCTTATTTAATTTAATTTCAAGTAGTTTTTTAAAATTAAGTTTTTATAACTACTTCTATTTTTCCTTTAAGAAGATCTGCAAATCTTTTAGCATCTTCTTCAGATCCCACTATGGAGCTATAATGCATTGGAATAGCAATTTTAGGATTAATAATAAGTGCTGCCTCTGCAGCTTCTTCAGCTGTCATTACATATATTCCAGAAACAGGAAGTAAAGCAATATCTATATTTTTAAAATCCTTCATTTCTGGAATTTTATCAGTATCACCTGCATGGTATATTCTTGTAT
>QNAZ01000171.1 GCA_003641645.1 Thermodesulfobacteriota bacterium | reverse complement strand
TTCTATAACTTTAGTTGACTCTTCTTTTATTTCCTCTATTTCCTTTTTAGCTTCTTTAAATTCTTCTTCTAATTCTTCAAGTTCAAGTTCTTTTTTTATCTCATCTATACTTTTTTTTAATTCAAGAGAAAGTCTACCTAAAAACTTTCCCAATTCAGGAAATCTTTCTGGTCCAAGCACAATTAAGGCTACTAAAAAGATAATAACTGCTTCTGAAAAACCTATATTAAGCATTTTAATTTTTATATTCCTTTGGAATTGTTTTCCCAAGACTACAAAAAAGTTCATAACTTATTGTGCCTGCAAGATTTGCAAGTTCATCTACAGGAACTTCTTCATTTTCTCCTCCAAGAAGTATTACTTCATCACCTATTTTAGGGTTTTCAATTTCTGTTAAATTCAAATAAAGAGCTTTCATTGAGACATTTCCTATTACAGAAACCCTTTTTCCTCTATAATAAGCAAAACCTTTATTACTTAAACTTCTTAAATATCCATCTCCATATCCAACAGGAATAAGACCAAGGATTGTATCTTTTTTTGCCTTAAAATTTGGACCATAACCTGCATAATCTCCCTTTTTAATCCTTTTTATTTCAGCTATTTTTGATTTTAAAGTCATTACTGGATAAAGTCTAATTAACTCTTTTGCCTTGTAACAAGGATAACTTCCATATAAACTTATCCCTGGTCTTACTAAATTCCCTTTTTCAGGTAAAAATATTATACCACCTGAATTAGCAAAATGAACATATTTAGGAAGAATTTTATTAATTTTAAGTTTTTCTAAAACTTTTTTTAAATTTTTTAATTGAAGCTGAGTTAATTCATGTTCTAAGTTTTCTGAACAAGAAAAATGGGTCATAACACCAGTAAGTTTTAATAAAGAAAATTTTTTTATTTTTTCTATAAATGTATTTAGATCTTTTAAATTAAGTCCAAATCTATGCATTCCTGTATCTACTTTAAGATGAAATTCCCATTTTAAATTTTTTTTTCTAACGAATTCACAAAGCCATTCCAAAGTAAATAAATTAGTAACAACTGGAATGATTTTAAGATTATACATCTCAGGAAGCCAATCCTTTTCAAATCCTGAAAGGAGAAGTATTGGTTGAGAAAATCCATTATTTCTTAAAATCAGTGCCTCTTCAGGCTCAGAAAGACCAAAACCAAAAACACCTTCTTTAGAAAGAACTTTAGCTACTTCCAAAAGACCATGTCCATAGGCATCATTTTTTATAACTGGTAAAATTTGGATATTTGGAGATAAAAATTTTTTTAAAGCTTTTAAGTTTTTTTTTAGATTTTTTAGATTTATTTCTAATTTTTTATACCAGATAATAGTTAGTTTTCCCCCTTTATCTTACTTACATAATCTGAAGCAGAAAGACCTGCTATACAACCCTCACCTACAGCCTTAGCTACCTGCAAAGGAGGACCAGTAATATCACCGCAAGCAAAGATTCCATCAACATTTGTTTTCATATTTTTATCTACTTTCACATAATTAAATGTCTCAAGATCAAACTCCACCCCTAAAGAAACAAGAAGTTCAAGTGATCCTTTTGCTCCCTGTTCAATAAAGATTCCATCTACTTTTAAAATACTTCCATCTTCTAATTTAATACCTTTTACCTCATCTTCTCCTACTATTTCTATAGGTTTTAAAGTAAGAATTTTTATTCCCTTTTCTTCAAAAGATTTTTTTTCTTCAGAAGGTATTTCTTCCTTAGAAAAGTAATAAAAATAGACTTCTTCAGCAAACTGTGTTAAAAACTTTGCTCCCCAGATAGCTGAGCTTCCATTTCCAATAACAACTACCTTTTTTCCTTTATAAAACCAAGCATCGCAATCTACACAATAAGAAACTCCCTTTCCTATAAATTTTTTTTCATTTTTAAAAAAAGCTTTTTTTCTTTTAATACCCATTGCAAGAATAAGTGCAAGTGCAGTAAATTCTTTTTCTTTTTCTGTAATAAGTTTAAATCCTTTTTCCAAAGGCTCTATCTTTATAATATCTTCTTCTACAATTGTAACTCCTATCTTTTTAAGCTGTTTAATTCCTGCAGAAAGAAGCTCTTTGCCTTCTACTTTTTCTTCAAAACCAAAGTAATTTTCCAAATGTGCTTGCCAGAGAGCGCTTTCTGAAGTTTTACCAAAGATAATCACTTTATTTTTTCTTCTTCCTGCATGAATTCCTGCTTGAAGACCAGCTGGACCTAAACCGATAATAGCTATATCATAATTTAGATCCATTTTTAAACCTCTCGTTTTTTAATTCTTCTTTAAAAATTTTTATCCTGTAATCTTCACTAAGCCAATTATAAAGATCTGCAAGTTTACATTCTTTAGAACAAAAAGGTCTATAAGGATTGCCTTCCCAAAAAGTTTTTTTCTTACAAACAGGACATCTTATTTTTAATTTATTACCCATATAGCTCTATCTTCAAAATAGGAAATTATTTTTTGACTAACAGATCCAAGAAAAAACTTTTTTACTCCCCCTCTTCCTCTTCTACCTACAACTATGGTAGTATAATCTTCTTTCTTAGCAGTTCTTATAATCTCTCCTGCAGGACCAAGAAATCCTCTTTTAAATTTAAATTTTATTCTCTTTGTTTGCAATTCATTTTCTACTATACTATTTTTTATTTTAATAAAAAATTTTTTATATTCTGGATTTTTAGATATTTCTATAAGTTTATCT
>QNAZ01000170.1 GCA_003641645.1 Thermodesulfobacteriota bacterium | reverse complement strand
TTCAGAAGCTGTAGCTCAAAAGGCTTTAAAAATTGCTAAGAAATTTCCAGAAGTTGACAAAAATTTTATTTATGAAGCTGCTATGCTTCATGATATAGGAATAATTTTTACTTATATTCCAAAACTCAACCCAGATGGTAAGTATCCTTATATTGCTCATGGATATCTGGGACGTGAGATCCTTGAAAAGGAGGGATTACCTAAACATGCCTTAGTCTGTGAAAGACATATGGGAGTAGGAATAACTAAAGAAGAAATTATTAAAAAAAACCTACCTTTACCTCCGAGAGATATGATACCTATTACATTAGAAGAGAAAATCATTGCTTTTGCAGATAAATTCTATTCTAAGCATCCGGATGAAATAATAAAAGAAAAATCCGTAGAGCAGATTATAAAAGACCTTAAAAAGTATGGAGAAGATAAAGTAAAAATTTTTGAAGAATGGTTAAAATTGTTTGGAGAGGAGGAATAAAATGACTAAATTATCAATCATTGGTGCAGGAGCTGTAGGAACAAGTTGTGCTAACTGGGGTATGGTCAAAAATGTAGCTGAGGAAATAGTATTAGTTGATATAGTGCCTGATCTTGCAAAAGGAAAAGCTTTAGATTTAATTCAGAGCAGTTCTCTTTTTGGCTATTCTGGCAAAATATGGGGAACAGAGGATTTTTCAGCTATAAAGGACTCAAAAGTAGTAATAATTACTGCTGGTAAACCCAGACAACCTGGTATGTCAAGGGAGGATCTATTAAATATAAATAAAGAAATTGTTAAATCCTGTGCAGAAAAAATAAAAGAATATGCAAAAGAAAGTGTTGTAATAGTTGTTTCTAATCCTCTTGATGCAATGGTTTATGTAGCTTATAAAGTAACAGGTTTTCCTAAAAATAGGATTATAGGAATGGCAGGAGTTCTTGATTCTGCAAGATATCGTTATTTTATAGCTGAAGCATTAGGAGTTTCTCCAAAAGATGTGCAAGCTTTAGTAATGGGAATTCATGGAGATCTTATGCTTCCTTTGGTAAGATTTGCTAATGTAGCAGGAATACCTATTACTGAACTTTTATCTTCAGAAAAAATAGAAGAAATAGTTAAAAGAACAAAATTCGGAGGAGGAGAAATAGTTTCTTATTTAAAAACAGGAAGTGCTTTTCTCACTCCAGGTCTTTCAGTAATAGAAATGGCAGAAAGTATTATAAAGGATGAAAAAAGGGTTTTAACCTGCTCAGTTTATTTGGAAGGAGAATATGAAATCAGTGGGGTTTTTTTAGGGGTCCCTGTTGTTCTTGGAAAAAACGGAATAGAAAGAATTATAGAAATAAAACTTCTCCCAGAAGAAAAAAATGCCTTAAAAAAATGTGCAGATTCTTGTAAAAATCTTATTAATCTTTTAAATATGTAAATTTTTATGCCAAAAATACAAATTCTTCCTGAAGAAATCAGATCTAAAATTGCTGCAGGAGAAATTGTAGAAAGACCTGCTTCTGTTGTAAAAGAACTGATAGAAAACGCATTTGATGCCAAAGCAGATTCTATAAAAATAACTTTAAAAGAAGGAGGAATTAAAGAAATATCAGTTTATGATAATGGAGAAGGAATTGAACCTGAAGATTTAAAACTTTGCTATAAACATTTTGCTACAAGTAAAATAAAAAAATTATCTGATATTTTTAAAATTGTTACTTTTGGTTTTAGAGGAGAGGCACTTGCAAGTATTTCTCAGGTTTCAAAATTAACCATTGTAAGTAAGAACAATGATCATCCTGAAGCTTATGAAATAAAAGTAGAATTTGGTAAAGAGATTTCTTTTAAACCTTCTAATCTTAATAAAGGAACCTTAGTAAAAGTTAAAGATCTTTTTTCTAATCTTCCAGCAAGAAAAGCATTTTTAAAAAAACCCAGAACTGAAACTTTTAAAATAATGGAAATAATAAAAGGCTTAACTCTTTGTCATCCTGAAATTAAATATGAAGTTAAAAGTTTGGAAGAAATTAAAGGAGAGGAAAGAAAGCTCTTTTTCTGGGAAGGAGGAAATGAAAAAGAATTGTTAAGTTATATAGTTGGAATAGAAGAAAATCTTTTAAATGAAGTTTTTTGGGAATCACCTCCTTATTCAATCTATTTGGTTCTTACAGATACTTCTAAAACCTTTTCTCATACCAAGTATCTTTATACCTTAGTAAATAAAAGATGGATAAAGGATGAAAAATTAACCAAAATGGTCTTAAATGCTCTTAAACCTTTTTATGGAAATCTTGGATTCCCTGCAGGAGTAATTTCTATAAAAGTCCCTTATCATCTTGTAGATGTAAATGTCCATCCTGCTAAATGGGAAGTAAGATTTAAGGATGAAAAAGCACTTTTTCTTGCTTTAAATAAGGCTTTAGAAGAGCTCTTTAGCAAAAAGACTTTTTACTATCAAAAAGAAAAAACAGATTTTTCCAGTCAACTTAAAGAGGATTTACCTATAGATTATTCTTCTAAATCTTTTTATGTATCTTTAAAAAAAGAATCTCTTTCTCTTTTCCCAACTCATAAAAAACCTTCCTACAAATATTTAGGAACCTTTTTAAAAACTTACATTCTAATAGAAAAGGATGAAGAACTTTATATTATTGATCAACATGCCCTTTCAGAAAGAATAATTTTTGAGGATTTAAAAGAAAAATTTTCAAAAAGTATTTCTCAAGAATTATTAATCCCTATTTTGC
>QNAZ01000169.1 GCA_003641645.1 Thermodesulfobacteriota bacterium | reverse complement strand
CCCTTCCCAACCTCAACCAGAGCACCGACTAAATTTCTTACCATATATCTCATAAATCCTCTACCTGTTATTTCAAAAGCTATCATATGTTTCCTTCCAGGAACTCTTTTAAATTTAGCATCATATATAGTTCTTATAGTAGTTTTTATATCTGTTCCTGACTTTCTAAAACTTGCAAAATCTCTTGTGCCTATAATCAAAGGTAAACAAGATTTCATAGCAGATAAATCCAGTTTTTCAGGAACCCACCAAGAATAAAGCCTTGTTAATGGGTTTCTTATAGGGTAGTTGTAAATGTAATAAACATAAGTTTTCTTAAGTGAATCTTTTTGAGAATGAAACTTAAAATCCACTTCCTCTATTTTCCAGACTATTATATCATATGGAAGCATTGCATTTACTGCCCTAAAAATGATTTCAAGTGGTCTTTCTGAAGTTGTTAAAAAATGAGCTACTTGATAAAGTGCATGCACTCCTGTATCTGTTCTTCCTGCAGATTTAAGTTTTACCTTGTGACCTAAAATTTTAGAAAGTGCATCCTGAATCATTCCTTGAACAGTAGGACCTTTGGGCTGAATTTGCCATCCTAAATAATTTGTTCCATCATAAGCTATAAATATCCTAATATTACGAATATTAACTTCAGACATACTTTAAAAATTAATTTTTAAATTTTGAAATAATTTTTGATTTCTTTTATGAAAATTTCAAAATCTTTTAATCGTTCTTTATATACTTGATATACAATCTTATCACTTACAGTATCGTAAATATGGATAAGTAAATTTCTGAATTTTACCATATTCTTATACTTTTCTAAATTTTCTTCAGACACTATTCTTTTTTCTCCCAAAATCTCAAAACAATCTGCATAAGAATTAGGTTCTCTTAAATTTAATCTACTAACTATATGCTTACATACATCTATCATTTGCTAAATTGCAAGCTCCAAGTTTCTTTCTATAAACCGCTTTATTACTATATTTTTTTGAAATTCCTCAAAACTAACTTCTTTAATATTTTTGAGTTCTTCCACATATTGCTCTATTTTTTTTAATTTATTTGTAACATCTAAATATTCTTGATAATCGTCTATAGTATTTTCTCTAAATTTGCTATATACTGAAAAATCTTTTATAAAAAGTTCTTTTCTATTTTTCATTACTTGATGTCTTAAAAGCGGACTTGTAAGTTTTTGCATAAGAGATAAAAGCTCATATCCTGAAACAGGATTCTTTACATAAATAGCTACATCTATGTCACTATCTTTTCTAAGCTTACCAGTTGCTGCAGAACCAAACACCAATGCAAATACTATATTAGGATCTTTTTCTAAAAAATCTTTTATTTTTCTGAAAATATTTTCCAAATTTTCTTGTATTTGATGAGGCATATTAAAAAGTTATTTTATACAAATAAAGGTGTTTTTGGAAGTCCTGTATCTTCAGGAAATCCAAACATAAGATTGAAATTCTGAATAGCCTGTCCACTTGCACCTTTTATTAAATTGTCTATTACTGAAACAATTATCCCCCATCCTCTTTTTTTGTCTTCAAAAATTCCTATTTTACAAAGATTTGTTCCTTTAACCTCCGCAATCCTTGGAATTTTATCCATAGGAACTATCTCTACAAAGGGACTTTTCTTATAAAATTCTTTCAAAACTTTATAAATTTTTTCTGCTTCTGTTTTAAATTTTACATAAATAGTTGAAAAAATACCTCTATTTATAGGTAAAAGATGTGGTGTAAAGATAGTTTGAATTTGTTTATCAGAAAAAAGACTTAATTTTTCTTCTATTTCTGGATTATGTCTATGTGAAGCAATTTTATAAGCCTTAAAATCTTCATTAACCTCACAGAAACTGTAATAATTTTCTGCTTTTCTTCCTGCTCCAGAGGTTCCACTTTTTGAATCAATAATAATTAGTTCTTTTTCAATTAAATTATTTTTTAGTAAAGGAATTAAAGGTAATAAAACTGAGGTAGGATAACATCCTGGGTTGGCAACAAGCTCTGCTTTTCTAATTTCTTCTTCAAAAATTTCTGTTAATCCATATACTGCTTTTTCACAGAGTTCTGGATAAATATGCTTTATATTATAAGTTTCTTCATAGGTTTGTATATTTTTAAATCTGAAATCTGCTGAAAAATCTATAACTTTTACTTCTCTTTGTAAAAAGGAATAAGCCATTTCTTGAGCTTTACCAGAAGGCACACATAAAAAAGCAACTTGAACCCTTTCTGCTATTTTTTCAACTATAGGTTCTTCAAATATAAGTTCGGCATATTTACCATTCCAGTTGTAAGTTTCTTTTAGACTTCTACCTGCTTTTTTTCGTGAAGTAATAACTGAAATCTCAAGATAAGGATGAAATTCAGCTAATCTAAGTAATTCTAAACCTGTATATCCAGTTGCTCCTATGATAACTGCTTTGATCACAGAATAAAAAGTTTAACGTTTGGAGTATTGTTGCCCTCTTCTTGCTCCCCTAAGTCCATATTTCTTTCTTTCTTTTTTACGTGGATCACGAGTAAGAAATCCTGCTTTTTTAAGAATTGGTTTTAAATCTGGTAAATAGTAAACTAAGGCTTTTGCAATTCCATGTCTTATAGCCTCAGCCTGAGCCGATTTTCCTCCTCCTTCAACTGTGCATTTTACATCAAATTTCCCAAGAAGATTACTAACTCTAAAAGGAGCAAAAATTACATCTTCTGCAACAATGTGATCATAAAAATATTCTTTAAATG
>QNAZ01000168.1 GCA_003641645.1 Thermodesulfobacteriota bacterium | reverse complement strand
TGAAAGAAAACACTATGCTAATCGTTCTGAAGCAATTAGAGATTTAATAAGACAAAAATTGGTAGAAGAAGAATGGAAGGAATCAAAAGAAGAAGTAGTAGGAGTAATAACTTATTTATATAATCATCATAAAAGAGAGCTTACTGATAGATTGATAGAGATTCAGCATCTTCATTATGATAAAATTATTACCACTCAACATATTCATATAGATCGTGATAGATGCTTGGAAGCAATTTTAGTTAAAGGGAAAGCAAATGAAATAAAAGAACTTGCAGATAAAATTCAGGCACAAAAAGGAGTTCTTCATCTTAATATAGCTTTAACTACCTTAGGGAAGAGTTTACCTTCTTAATAAAAAATACTGAAGAAAATTAAATGGAAGGAGTAAAATTATTCCAATAACTCAAAATTAATATAAAATCTTTTTAAATCAACTTCTTTAACTCTAACCTTAACTTTTTGACCTAATTGAAAAACTCTTCCAGTATTTTTTCCTATTAAAGCTATGCCTTTCTCATCAAGATTATAATAATCATCAGGGATATCTATAAGCCTTACTACGCCACTTATCAAATATTCTTCCAAATCTACAAAAAATCCAAAGGCAGTAACTCCTGTAATAATTCCATGAAAAATTTTTCCTATTTTATCCTTCATAAAGAAAGCCTGAAATCTTTTTAGAACATCTCTTTCAGCTTCTTCTGCAGTTCTTTCTCTTTCAGAAAGAAATTTACCCATCACTTCTAATTCTTCTTCTTTATATGGAGATTTTTTATTTCTTAAAGCTCTTTTAAGAGTTCTATGAACAATTAAGTCAGGATATCTTCTTATAGGAGAAGTAAAATGACAATAACAAGAAGATGCAAGACCAAAATGTCCCACATTTTCTGGAGAATATTTTGCTTGTTTAAGAGATCTAAGAAGAAGAAAATTAAATAAATAGCCATAAGATTTTCCACTAAATTTAGCAATGAGTTCTTGAAAAAAATAAGGACTAATTTCTTCTGGATATTCTATTTCTATCCCATAAGCTGAAAATATTTCAGCCAGTTGTTTAAACTTATTCAAATCAGGCTCTTCATGTATTCTATAAAGAAAAGGATAACCTTTTTTAGTTAAATATTCAGCTACAGCTTCATTAGCAACAATCATAAAATCTTCTATAAGCATATGAGCTAAATTTCTCTCACGTTTTATAATATTTTCTATTTCACCTTTCATATTTATAATTACTTCTGGCTCAGGAAGATCAAAATCAAGACTTCCTCTTCTCAGCCTTTTTTCTCTCAAAATTAAAGCAAGTTCTGCTGCAGTTTCTAACATAGGATATAAATCTTTATATTTTTGAATGAATTTTTTATTTTTATTAATTATCATTTCTTTTACTTCTGTATAGGTTAGACGTGCATGAGATTTTATTACTGCTTCATAGAAATTTCTTTTTATTATTTCACCTTCAGGAGTAAAATCTAATTCTACCACCATAGCAAGACGCTCAACATTAGGGTTTAGACTGCATAGATGATTAGAGAGTTTTTCAGGAAACATAGGCACAACCATATTAGGAAAATAAACACTTGTTCCTCTTAAATATGCCTCTTTATCTAAAAAAGTATTTTTAGTTACATAATGAGCCACATCAGCAATAGCTACCCATAATTTATATCCATTTTTGGTTTTTTTAACACAAACTGCGTCATCAAAATCTCTTGCATTTTCTCCATCTATAGTAACTAATGGAATTTTAGTAAGATCTAACCTTCCTTTTTTATCTTCAGGTTTTATTTCATTTGGTATTCTTGCAACTTCTTTTTTAACTTTATGAGACCAAAGATGAGGAAGTTCATAGTTGTAAATTACAGCCCATGCATGAGTTTCTAATTTTTGAGGGTCTCCAAGATCTTTAACTATTTCTCCTACAGGAAGTCCGAATTCTGAAGTATTTTGAATAATTTTTGTGACTACTAAATGATCTTTTTTAGCTCCGTGAAGTCTTTTTCTGGGAATATAAATTTCAAAAGGAAATCTTGGATCTTCTGGTTCAACAAAAAAAATTTTTTTTCTTTTTGACAAATAACCAACAATATTTTTTCTTTTTCTTTCCAAAACCTTAATTATGTTTCCTTCTGGTCCCTTAGATGTTATTTTTTCAATTCTCACCAGCACTATATCACCATTAAGTGCACTTTTAATTTTTTTAGGAGGAATGAATATAGATTTTCCCTCTTCGGTTTCTACGAATCCAAAACCATCTGGATGAACTCTCAATTTTCCTTGATATACAGGAAAATATTCAGGAAGACTATATTTTCTTCTTTTTAATTGAACTATTTTTCCATCTTTAAGTAATTCTTTAATAATTGATCTTACTAACTTTCTTTTTTCCGAAGGAATATGTAAAAAATGATAAATTTCTTTTAAAAAGAGAGGCTTTTTTTGTTTTTTTAATATAAAAAGAATTTCCTCTTCCAAGTTTTTAAAAGCTTTCTTTTTCTCTTTAAAGGACATGAATCAAAGTGTAAAGATCTAAATTATTTAAGATTTAAATATTGAATAGCTTTTTCTAAGTCCTTATCTGGAATAGTTATATGGAGTCCAGATTTAGGTCCTTTTTTCACTAAAAATCTAAGTTCTTCTGCTGAGGTGATTTTTCTCTTTTTTACTATATTAGGAAGACTTTTAGAGCCTTTATGACATTTTAAACATTTGAAATTTTCTGATTTTTTATTCTGAGCTAATATAATATAATTT
>QNAZ01000167.1 GCA_003641645.1 Thermodesulfobacteriota bacterium | reverse complement strand
GTTATAAAATTGCTTATATCTCTTTTATAATTCTTTTTTGAATTCAATTCTAAATACTTTCTCTGCAATCGTTTTAAACTCTGGGAATTCTTAAAATCATCGACCTCTTTCAAAATGTTTAAAATTTTTACAGCTTTTTCTTTGATCATTTTTATTTATTTTATGCTTATGCTCTCTTAAGTTCTTCTTTTCTTCTTATAAAAAGTAGGAGAAAGAGAAGTTTATATAATCTCTGCTATCTCTCAATTCGAAAACTTAATAAGCGTAGGGTCTGGATAAACTCCTATCTAAAAATGTATTATGAGTTGTTTCTCTGTTTTTAAATAAAAGACTTATATTCTTGAAACTCAAACAAGAAAACAATTGTCAAAAATTAATTCCCTTTTCTTTAAGCTTCTTCAAAACAAAATTTCTTACCTTTTCTGCTATTTCTATTGCTTCTTTCGTCTCTTCGAGGGAGGGCTCTGGAAATTCTCCAGGATATCTTACTTCTACTGCATATCCAGTAAGGATATGGGTATTAAACTCTATAAGTTTTTGAAAATCTGGATCTATGTTCTTACATTCTTTTATAAGTTCTTCTATAATATGAGTTCTTTTTATCTCTTTTCCGTGAAATATTAAATAAGCTTTTAAATACTTTTCCACACATTGTTGCATATGGAAGCATATCATATCGGTTACTGGATCTTTAGTAGTATATTCATCTTTTCCTATTTTCAAATCATGATCTGCTTTTTTAATCCACTCTTTTACAGTCTTTTCGTTCATAAAACTATCCCATCTTTAATACTATAATAAATTATGTGTCCAACATCTTTTTTCCTTTCATTAAATGTTTTATTAGAAACGATTATCACATCCGAAGGCATATTCTGAAAAATAAGTTTCAGTCGGATATTAGCTGAGAGTTTTCTTTTTTCTCTTCCACTTAAATCCTTATTTACCACAATGAGAAAATCCCAATCACTGTCTTTTTTATAATTTCCTTTTGCTCTACTTCCAAATAATAAAATTTTCTCCAGTTTCAATCCAAAATTTTCAACTTCTTTTTCAATTGTTTCTTTTGCTTTTTTAAATCTCTCTTCCACCATTTTAAAAAGCTAAAAAACTTTTTTCATTTTATCGGAAGTCTTACAAACTTAAAAGACCTTTTCTCATAACTACTTTTTGAAATAGCATTTACTTCATTTTAAAAAGATTTTCCAAATATGCTCTCGATTCTACTATCTTTATTTCGATAAGCTTTTCAAACTCAACTAAATGATCTAAATCACTATCAATTTTTTTTCTTCCCTATAGGCATAAGAACTAAATATTCTTTCAAACCTAATCTTACCAAATCTGACTTTGTTATTTCCAATTGCTTAGCATTAACTTCTATCTATTTTTTGAATTTAGGCTCTAATATTATAGTAATTACACTTTTTTCCTAAATATAAAAACTTCTATTAAAGAAAGCATTGTGTATAGTTTCTCCATCTTCTAACAAAATCCTCTTAAAAATTTGCCGATCTCTTCAATATATTTCCACCTTCTAATCCGTCCATCTTTTTGAATTTCTTCAAAATCAGGAATAGTTATAGTTTCTATTATCCATTCTTCTTTAATTTGCTTTTTATCAGTTCGTTTAGTATATATACCTTTAGTCTTTATTTATATTTTCTATTATTAATGTAATATATCATCCCGAATTAAAAAGCTCAAGCTAAGTATTTTGAAATATAATTTAACTAAAAGGTCTATATCACTTTCGGGTGCTTTCTTTCCACTGGTATAATAAAGAAGTTTGAGTATTTTTAGAATTGTAAAAATTGTGTTAAAAATGGGGGGAGAAATTAGAAAATGTTTTTCTCCCCCGGATTTCTTAATGCAAATTTTCCTCCTTAATTTCTTCACCTAAAATTTCTATGAAATCCTCTGTTAATTTATCGCTGAAATAACAAGCAATGATATCTTGAATAAAACCAGCTAATAATAACTTATCTGAGGGATCTTCAAAATGATTTAGCATAATTTCTTTAATTGCTTGTGTAATTCTTTCAACCTCTTCAGGAAAATTACCTAAAATAGCATATACAATTTGTTCTAATTTCTTAAATTCATCGATATTAAGCTTTTCATCAAGTAAAGGCATCTACTCATCAAAGTAAATTTAGGTCGAGTTATTCAAAAACTCAATGAAAACTGTATGTTAAGTAATACTTAGCACATCTACAGCAAAAATCGTTTCCTTCTCTTACTTAAATTCGTTACGTATGATGTATAGATACTCATCATTAATTGTCTCAAAATTAACCATTAAGCAAAATTAATCCTTTAACTTTATCCACTGACTATTATTCAAGCAAATTATAGAAGAGTAGAAACTACTTATTCTACAGACAAACTTCTTAAGATTCGTATACCAAAGCACCCCACCGTGGTTATTTAACTATATATCTTAATTTAATTCAAGAGTAAAATTTTACCTTTCAAGTCTCATTTAATTAAAGTAATTTGCGAAGGGTCTTTTACTGTGATTTGAGGAATATCTCTGTAAGAACTTATTAATCCATGAACACAAATTCTTTTTCCCTTATAGTAAGTTTCTGGGGGCTTACTAAATTTTACTCTATCTTTACCCCAGATAACAACAGTAAAAATGTGATTTGGATAAGGTTTATCAAGATTAAGAAAGGATGGCTGTCCTTTAGTGAAAAAAGCATATTTTGTGCTTGCCACAACACCACACACAGTCTTTTCTTGTCCAATGTAATTTATTGCTTCAGCTGGAGTAATATAC
>QNAZ01000166.1 GCA_003641645.1 Thermodesulfobacteriota bacterium | reverse complement strand
TTATGGAACTTAAAGATTTATTAAAAAAAATTTTAAATTTAGTAAAAAAAACAGGAGATCTTATGTATAAATTTTTTTATTCTTCTTTTGAAGTATATAGAAAAAAACAAATAGAAATAGTAACTACTGTAGATTATCAAATTGAAAAACAATTAATAAAAGAATTACGAAAACTTACACCAGAAATTGAAATAATAGGAGAAGAAAGTTTTTCAGAAGAAAAAATATTAAAAAATTTAAAGTATTATTGGTTAATAGATCCTATTGATGGAACAGTAAATTTTGTTCATCGTATTCCATGGTTTGCTATATCCATAGCACTTATGCAAGAAAAAATGCCTATTTTAGGGGTGGTTTATAATCCAGTAACTAAAGAATGTTTTTATGCTATAAAAAATAAAGGTGCTTATTTAAATGGAACAGTTATTAGAGTTTCTAAAGAAGAAAAAATAGAAAATGCACTTTTATGCACAAGTTTTCCCGGAGATTGCAAAATTAAAGGTTTTGAGAAATGTTTGATTCTTTTTAAGGAGTTTAACTTAATATCTCAAGGAGTTAGAAGATTTGGTTCTGCAGCCTTAGACCTTGCCTATGTAGCCTGTGGTAGATATGAAGGTTTTTGGGAGCCTTATTTAAAACCTTGGGATACCGCAGCAGGAATGCTTTTAGTAAAAGAAGCTGGAGGAGAGGTAACAGATTATTTTGGAAATCCTTATCATCCTTTTTTAGATTCTATTGTAGCTTCTAATGGGAAACTCCATTCCAAACTTATTGAATACACTTCTAAATATTATCCAAATTATTTAAGAAATTCCTTTTGATTAATTCAATTGAGTATTCAGAGTTTCTAAATAATAAATATTGTAAGTACCGAGATTCCTGAGAAAATAAGAAAGGAGATTAGCTAATTTTGTTATAAATCTTCCTAATGGTTCTATTTTTTAAAAGACTAACTGAATAAATATTTGATACAAGAAAAAGGTAATAAAAATTAAAAATAAAAGAAATATTTCGTGAATATCAATTTGTATTAGTTTTTAGTTCGCCTCTATATAAAAGATTTTTGGAAATATTAATAATATTTAAAAGATTTTCTGATTTTATTTCTTCTAAAGAAAAATAAAGAGCAGAAAGCCATTTAGCAATATCTTTTGTTAAATCCATTCTTAAAAAATTTTTAATCTCTGTATCTACCACCACTGTATCTACATAAGGAAGATTTTTTAGTTCATAACAAATATTTCGACTTTCTTCCAAAGGATCACCTGCCTTTTGAATAGGAATGTTTGCTTTACCATCTGTTACCAAAACAAGAAGAATTCGATCTTCTGGGGTTTTAAGATGATATTTTTTGATAAGTTTATAAGCCTCAAAAAGTCCTGCAGACAGAGGAGTATTTCCTCCTGTTGGTAAATCTTTTAATTTTTTATAAGCAAGTTCTACAGATGAAGTCGGAGGTAAGATCACCTCTGCTTTAGATTTTCTGAATAAAATCATAGCTACTTTATCCCTTTTTTGATAACAATCCATCAGTAAAGATAGTATAGCACCCTTAGTAGCTATCATCCTTTTTTGAGCTGCCATAGAACCAGAACCATCTACTACAAAAACTACCAGATGGCTTATCTTTCTTTCCTTTTCTTTATACCTTATATCTTCTTTATAAATAATAAGTTTATCTTTTCTTCCTCTAAGTTTTTGAAAAGGAGCACTGGTTTTGATAGTTCCAAATATATCTATATCTTTATCCTTACTAAAAATTACACTTCTTACAAATCTTCCGCTTTTAAGATAGGTTTTACTTTTAGTTCTTCTTCCACTTGAACTTCTTACTATGCGATCTTTTTTAAGTAAAATTCTTTTAGGTTTAAATACTTCTCCTAAACCAAAAACTTCTTCTTTAGGAGCTGATGGTAAAAAAATCTGTATATTGCTTAGATCTGGTTCTTCATTTTTTCTTTGTTTTTCTTCTTTTTGAGAAAAAAGTTTTTCCTGTTTCTCCTGAAAATTTTTCTTTTGTTGAGTTTGAGGTTGATTTTGAGTTTGTTCTTTATTTTTCTGAAATTCTTCTTGGTCTTCTTTTTTTTCTTCCTCCTGTTTTAGTTTTTCTTCTATATTTTTTATTCTATGCAAAAGCACTAAAGGTGCTACAATATTAACGTAATCTGACTTAATTACAGAATCTCCTTTTAAAGCTGCATAAGCACGAGAGGCAAAAAAGAGAAAAATTTCTGCTCTATGTGTAAAAACTCTATTCTTAACACACATTTCAACTATATAATCCCAAATGTAATCATCATATCCTATATTAACTCTCCAAGATTTAATAATATTTATATATTTTTCTAAATTAAAATAATTTTCTAAATAAGAGTTTTCTATATCTTTTTCTTTTTCCCAAAATTTAAAAAGCTCAAAATAAGCTTCTTTATCTTTCAGTTTTTCCAAAAATACACACATACCAATTTTATCTAAAAAATGAGGGGATATAGAGCCTTCTTCTGGATTAAAAGTTGCAATTATAGTATAATTGTAAGATTTTTGGAAAATAAGGGATAAATATTCTATAGGAAATAGATTAATTTCTTCAATAAGAACATAGGTATCTTTTGCTTTATTTAACAATCCTCTCTGATAAATTCTATAACCTTTTTCTAAAGTTTTTTCTATATCTATCCCCCCCACCAAATTTTCTTCGGTAACATTGAGAGGAATTTCTACATAAGGAAGATTAAAAAGTTTTAAATATTTTTTAAAAAGCTTTAAAAGAAAAGATTTTCCTACTCCTCTTCTTCCTGTTAATAAAACT
>QNAZ01000165.1 GCA_003641645.1 Thermodesulfobacteriota bacterium | reverse complement strand
CTTCTACAGAAAAAATCATTTATAAATAAATTTTAATATATCTTTTTTCTTCAAGTTCTTTAATCCATTTTTCCAAAACTGCTTGAGCTTTTAATTCAAATAATTTCTGATATAACTTTTCTCTCATTTCTTCAAAAGATGGAGGAATTCCTGCTTCAGTCTTAAGAAGCCTTATAATACAGTAATCATCTCCTTTTTTGATTAAAGGTGTAACTTCACCAGGATTTATATTCTCGAGTTTTTCTAAAATCTCTGGAATTAATTCATTTTTTTTAAAAACTTCTTCCTTTATAAACTGAATATTCTGAGAATAGGTATTATAAACTTCTTCAAAACTTTTGCCTTGAAGTATTTCTTCATATATTGAAGAAGCCAATTTTTCATCCCCTTTTATTATCAAAACCGATATCCAATATTTAGGAACGGTATCATAATTTTTAATTGCCTTTTCATAAGCCTTTTTAAGCTCCTCCTCAGTAATCAGAACTTTTCCCTTTACTTGAAATTGAACCAATTTGATTTTCAATAAACGGTCTCTCAATTTTTCTTTATATTCTTCATAACTTATTCCTTGAGTTTTTAAATATTCTTTAAACTTTTTTTCTCCTCCTCTTAAATTTATTTCATTGGTTAAAAATCTTTCCAACTCTTTATCACTAACTGTAAATCCATATTTTTTAGCTTCTATTTTTAAAACACTTTCTTCTATCCATCCTTTTAAAACTCGTTTTCTTATCTGATTTTTAATCTTTTCTTTTTCTTTTAAAGGAAGATCAGGTCTTATAAATCTTTTAAAATAAGGTTTACATAACTCATCTAAATCATAAAGGGTTAAAAACTCATCTCCCACCACTGCTACTATTTTATTTATAGTCTCAGAAGCAAAAGCTAAATACCAAAAAGGTATAAAGATGTTTAAAAACAGAAAGAAAAAAAATTTTTTACTCATAATTTATTCTTCATTTTCTAAACTTAAAGTAATATAATATCTTCCTCTTATTGTTTTGATACCTAATAAAACTCTTTTAGTTTTTAAAGAAGGTCTTAAAGCCTGATAAAACTCTCTTAAATTTTTAATCTTTTTACGATTTACTTCATCAATTATCAATCCTGGAGTAAGACCTGCATAATCTGCTGGTGTTTCAGGAAAAACTTCAGTAATAATTACTCCTCTGGTAGTAGAAAGTCCTAATTTTTTAGCTATTTCAGGAGTAATATTATCTACTACCAAACCTAAATTTTCTAAAAATTCTTGTAAATTTTTAAATTCTGCTTTAGAAACAAGAAGACCCTTTTGTGGAGTTCCAATTTTTACTTTCAATCGCATTTCTTTTCCATTTCTTATAATTTTTAAAATCACTTTTGTGCCAGGTTTAGTTAAAAGAACATAATTCTTTAAGTCTGAAGCATTTCTAACAGGTTTCCCATTATAACTTATAATTACATCTTTTTCTTTCAATCCTGCTTTATCAGCAGGAGAGCCAGGCATCACTTGTGTAATAAGAGCTCCTTCTTTGATTTTTAATCCCAATTCCTTAGCCAGAGCTGGTGTTAAATCCTGAATATATACTCCAAGAAAGCCTCTTTCAACCTTTCCTTTTGTTTTTAACTGTTCTACTACTGTTTTTACAATATTGCTTGGAATAGCAAAACCTATTCCCATATAACCACCAGATCTTGTAAATATAGCAGTATTCATACCTATTACTTCTCCCTTTAAATTTAAAAGTGGACCACCAGAATTTCCTGGATTAATAGCTGCATCTGTTTGGATAAAATCTTCAATATCTGAAATACCTATTCCACTTCTTCCTTTAGCACTAACTACTCCAACTGTTACAGTATGAGAAAGACCAAAGGGATTACCAATAGCAATTACCCATTCTCCAACTTTTATCAAATCTGAATTTCCAAGTTTTAAAACTGGAAGATTGTTAGTATTTATTTTAAGTAAAGCTATATCAGAAAAAGGGTCAGTTCCTACAATTTTAGCTTTAAAAGTTCTTCCATCTACTAATTTTACAGTAATTTTTTGAGCCCCCTGAATAACATGATTATTCGTAACTACATATCCATCTGAAGAAATTATAAACCCAGATCCTGCTCCCCTTTGCCTATATCTGGGAATAGAAAAAAATCTTTTAAAAAACTCATCACCAAAAAAATCAAAAGGAAATATATTTCGAGGAATTGAAACTACTTTTTCAGTTTCTATATAAACTACTGATGGTGCTGCCTTTTCTGCCACATAAGAAAAAGCTTCTGAAAGTTCTCGAGCCAGTTTTAAACTTTCAGTAGCAACTTGCCTTCCATCTTCAGCAATTAATTCCTTAGATTTTAAAATTTCAGTTTCGTCTATGAAAGTTTTGGCTAACATTCCAAGAGCAAAAGCTAAAAAAGCTATAATAAAAATTAGTTTATAAAAATCTCTCTGTAGCATTTTCATACTTTATTTCCTCCGTTTTACGCAATTTTATTATTACATAATCCATTATCTTTTTTAAATTTACTACATCTTCTTTATTGTAAATAATGAGCTTTTTTAAAGCACTTTTATCTTTTTTTTCTACCCATTTTTTCCATAACTTTACTGCATCATAACCATTTAATCCTTCTGTTTCACGAACAATACCTAACATTTTCTCTATTTTCTTTAATCCTCCTCTTAATCCCACTTCCTTAGCTAAAAAAAATAAATCAATATGAATCAGAGGTGTTTTTAATTGAGGAAAGGTCTTTTTTATAAAAGGAACATCAAAATTTTCTCCTCCAAAGGTTATCCAAATAGGTGTATAAGCAAGAAATTTTAAAGCCTTATCT
>QNAZ01000164.1 GCA_003641645.1 Thermodesulfobacteriota bacterium | reverse complement strand
TCTTAAAAGAATATAGTTTGGGAGTGTGATAAGTGCAGAAGCCTTTTAAAGGTAAATTTTTTGAAGGAAAGCAGTATGTTCTTGAGGAACTTGCGGCTAAGGAATCTTGGAGATTATTTAAAATTTTAGCTGAATTTGTTGAAGGATTTGAAGTTTTACCAAAGGTTTATCCAGCAGTAACTATATTTGGTTCTGCAAGAGTATCTTCTAATCATCCAGATTATAAAAAAGCAGAAAAAATTGGGGAACTTTTGGTAAGAGCTGGATTTTCTGTGATTACAGGTGGTGGGCCTGGTATTATGGAAGCAGCTAATAAAGGAGCAGCAGAGGCTGGAGGATATTCTGTAGGGCTTAGTATTAAATTGCCTTTAGAAGAGGAGCCTAATTCTTATGCTAATCTTAGATTAGAATTTAAATATTTTTTTATAAGAAAAGTAATGATGGCAAAATATTCTGTGGCTTTTGTTTTTTTTCCTGGTGGTTATGGAACAATGGATGAAATGTTTGAAATTCTTACTTTGGTTCAGACAAAGAAAATTAGACCTATCCCTATAGTTCTTATTGATAAAAATTTTTGGAATCCTCTTTATAAATGGATGACAGATTATCTTATCCCAAATAATAAAATATCTCTTAAGGATGTTGAACTTTTTAAAATTGTTGATACACCTGAAGAGGCAGTAAAATATATTAAGGATTATTTATGGATTTAAAAAATAAACATCTTCTTGATATTGCTTCACTTTCTAAAGAAGAAATTGAAGATATTTTAAATTTAGCAGAGAATTTAAAAGAAATTTTATATAGACCAATTCCTAAGGTTCCGACTTTAAGGGGAAAGTTAATAATTCATCTTTTTTATGAACCCTCTACCAGGACTCGTTTTTCCTTTGAAAGAGCTTCTAAAACTTTATCTGCAGATACTTTAACTTTCACAGGTAAGGGAACAAGTGTTGAAAAGGGAGAAACTCTTCTTGATACTATTAAAAATTTAGAAGCTATAGGAGCAGATTTATTTGTTATAAGACATCCTGTAGCTGGAGCTCCGCATTTTATAGCTAAATATAGCAAAGTTCCTATTGTAAATGCTGGAGATGGAACACATGAACATCCTACCCAAGCTCTTTTGGATCTTTTAACTGTTAAAGAAAAATTGGGAACTCTTTCAGATTTAAAAGTAACTATTGTGGGAGATATTAAGCATAGTAGAGTAGCTCATTCAGATATTTTAGCATTTCAAAAAATGGGTTCTACTGTTTGGGTAACAGGTCCAGCTCAACTTTTACCGGATTTTAAAGAAGAAGATTATTATAAAATTACTAAAAATGGTTTTAAAATTTGTTATAACTTAGAGAAAGCTATTAAAGAAGCAGATGTAGTTATAGCCTTAAGAATCCAAAAAGAAAGACATGGAGAGGCATTAGTTCCGAGCTTTTTAGAATACCACGAATTTTTTGGTTTAACTCCAAAACACTTAGAATTAATTAAAGAAAATGCAATTCTCATGCATCCTGGACCTATAAACTGGGGAATAGAATTGGCTTATGAAATGGAAAAATATCCATCTCAAGTAATTTTAGATCAAGTAGAAAATGGAGTAGCAATAAGAATGGCAATTTTGTTAAAACTTTTAACAGGTGAAAAGGTTTATGAGAGTTTTGGTTAAGAAAGGTAGAATAATTGATCCATCTCAAAATCTTGATTTTGTTGGAGATTTGTTAATTGAAGACGGTAAAATTTTGGGAATTGAAAAAAATATAGAAATTAAAGAAAAAGTAGAAGTAATTGAAGCAAAGAATTTATGGATATTGCCAGGATTAGTAGATATACATGTTCATTTAAGAGAACCAGGAGAGGAATGGAAAGAGGATATAGAAACAGGAACAAAAGCAGCTTTATATGGAGGAATTTTAAGATTAGCTTGTATGCCAAATACCAAACCTCCTAATGATTCTCCAGAGGTTACAAAATATATTTTAGAAAGAGCTTTACAAAAAGCACATGTTAAAGTTTATCCTATAGCCTGTATTACTAAAAATCAGGAAGGTAAAGAAATTACTGAATTTGGAAGGTTAAAAAAAGCAGGAGCTATAGGTATTTCTGATGATGGAAAATGGGTTCAGAATTCAGATGTTATGAAAAGAGCGCTTCTTTATGCTAAAAACTTTGATTTACCAGTTATTTCTCATTGCGAAGATATAAATCTTTCAAAGGGTGGACAGATTAATGAAGGTTATTTTTCAGCAAAACTTGGATTAAAAGGTATTCCTGTTTCTGCTGAGACTATAGCAGTAATAAGAGACTTGATTTTAGCTAAAGAAACTAAAAAATTTATTCATTTAGCTCATCTTTCAACTAAAGAAGTTATTCCTTTTTTGAGATGGGCAAAAGAAGAAGGAATACCTTTTACAGCAGAAACTTGTCCTCACTATTTTACTTTAACAGAAAAAGAAGTAGAGAATTATAATACTTTAGCTAAGGTTAATCCACCTTTAAGAACTCAAGAAGATGTAGAGGCTATAAAACTTGCTCTTAAAGAGGGACTAATAGAGGTAATAGCAAGTGATCATGCTCCACATAGCCCACTTGAAAAAGAGATAGAATTTGAACTTGCTTCACCTGGGATGATAGGTCTTCAAACTTTACTACCTTTAAGTCTTAATTTAGTAAGAGAAGGATATTTAACGCCTTTAAAACTTGCCGAATATCTAATTTTAAATCCTTCAAAAGTATTGGGGATTGAGGCTCCATCTTTCAAAAAAGGTTCTTTAGCTGAAGTAATAATCGTTGATCCTGAAGAAGAATATATATTTACTGAAGAAATAATCCAATCAAAAAGTAAAAACACTCCATT
>QNAZ01000163.1 GCA_003641645.1 Thermodesulfobacteriota bacterium | reverse complement strand
TTTGATACTGGACAAACAGGAAGGGTTGTAGAAAATGCACTTCGTTTAGGCATAAATCTAAAAGAAGCTGATGCTATTGTTTTAAGTCATGGGCATTATGACCATACAGGTGGATTAAAGTCAGTTTTAGAATTTATAGGAAAACCTATTGATATATATGCTCATAAGGATGTTTTTAGCTTACATTATGCTTCTCCTATAGATCGTTATATTGGAATACCTTTTAGAAAAGAAGAATTAGAAGGACTTGGAGCTAATTTTAAATGGATAAAAGAACATACTGAAATATTTCCTAATATCTGGGTAAGTGGAGAAGTGCCAAGAAAAACAACTTTTGAAAAAATGGATGAAAGATTGTATATAAAAGAAGATGATAAGAAACTTCCAGATCCTATACTTGATGATATGAGTCTATTTATAAAAACAGATAAGGGACTTGTTATAATTCTTGGATGTGCCCATTCTGGTATGGTAAATATTATAGAACATGCTAAAGATATTACTAAGGAAAACAAAATTTATGGAATAATTGGAGGAACTCATCTTGAACCTGCCTCAGGTAAACAAATTGAAGAAACACTTGTTTATTTAGCAAGACAAGATTTTTCTATTCTTGCTGCAAATCATTGCACAGGACTTAAAGTGGCTTCAAAATTTAAAGAAATTTTTGGAAACAAATTTAGATTTGGTGCTACTGGTGAAGTTATAACTATTTAGGAGTCTTACTTGGTTATAGCAGTTGCAAGCGGAAAAGGAGGAACTGGAAAAACAACAGTTTCTGTAAATCTTGCATTAAGCTTGGAGAAGGTTCAATTAGTTGACTGTGATGTAGAAGAACCTAATGTTCATATTTTTTTAAAACCTAAAATATCTGAGACCTATCCTGTAAAAACTGTAGTTCCAGAAATAGATAAAAATAAATGCACATACTGTAGAAAATGCAGTGAAATCTGTGCTTACAATGCCTTATCTGTGATTAAATTCGGAGATGATGAAAAACCTTCAGGAGAAGTAATTTTTTTTTCTCATTTATGTCATGGATGTGAAGGTTGCATTTTGCTTTGTCCTGAAGAAGCTATAAAAAGAGGAGAAAGAGAAATAGGATTAGTAAGAATTGGAGAAAAGGAAAATATTCGTTTTATTGAAGGAAAACTTAATGTTTCTGAAGTTTTAGCACCAAAGGTTATTGAAACTGCTAAGTCTTTTATAAAAAAAAATATTCCTGCTATCATTGATGCACCACCTGGAACCTCATGCCCTGTTGTTGCTTCATTAGATGGTACTGATTTTTGTATTTTAGTTACTGAACCGACACCATTTGGACTTCATGACCTTGAAATAGCTTATGAAGTTACTAAAGTCCTTAAAATACCTTCTGGAGTAATTATAAATAAATCTGAAGATGATAGCTTAATTGAGAAGTTTTGTCAAAAAAATAAAATACCTATTTTAATGAAAATACCTTTTGATAAAAAAATAGCTGAAACTTATTCTAAAGGAATATCTTTAGTAGAAGCTTTTCCAGAATATAAAGAAAAATTTTTAAATCTTTTTGAAAAAATTAAAGAGCAGCTTAAATGAAACAAATTTTGATTATTAGTGGAAAAGGAGGAACAGGAAAAACAGTTATTTCTGGTTGTTTAGCTGTTTTATTAAAAAATAAAACTATAGTAGATGCTGATGTTGATGCAGCAAACTTACATCTTCTTCTTCATCCAAAAATTAAGGAAAGTTATGATTTTGTAGGAGGAAAACTTGCAAGAATTGATAAAGAGAAATGTTCTGGATGTGGAACTTGTATAGAAATTTGTAAATTTTCTGCAATTTCAGAAGATTTTGAAATTGACCCTCTTTTTTGTGAAGGTTGCACCATTTGTAGTTATTTTTGTCCTGAATCTGCTATAATTTTGGAAGACAGAATTTCTGGAAAATATTTTATTTCTGAAACAAAATATGGTCCTTTAATTCATGCAAGGCTTGGAATTGCTCAAGAAAATTCAGGAAAATTGGTAGCAAAATTAAGGGAAATAGCAAAAGATATTGCAGAAAAAGAAAAAAAAGATTTTATAGTTATTGATGGTCCACCTGGAGTAGGATGTCCTGTTATGGCAAGTATGACAGGTGTAGATTTAGTTATTGCAGTAACTGAACCTACACTTTCTGGACTTCATGACTTAGAAAGAATTTTAGAACTTGCTAATCATTTTAAAATACCAGTTAAAGTAATTATAAATAAGTTTGACCTTAATCCAGAAATGAGTTCAAAGATAGAGTCAAATTTAAAACAAAAAAATATAGATGTTATAGGAAAAATACCATTTTCAGAAGAAATAATAAATTCTGTAAAAAACCAAATTCCCTTTTTAGAGTATGCTAAAATGTTCAATAAAAATAGAGATATTGCTGAACTTATAGAAAAAATTTTAAACAATGCCTTATATTCAACCTTTTGATCCATGGAAATCCTCCCTTTGCACCTGCCCTCCTAAATACAGCTTAAATCCTTATACTGGATGTGGACATCGTTGCCTATATTGTTATGCTACAAGTTTCATAAAAAATTTCTATAAACCAAGACCTAAAAAAAACTTTTTAAAAATTGTAGAAAGGGAACTTAAAAAACTTCCAGAAAATAGTCTTATTTCTCTTTCCAACTCTTCTGATCCTTATCAACCTCTGGAAAGCACTTACAAGTATACAAGAAAATTCCTGGAACTTTTGGTAGAAAAAAACTACAGGATCTTAATTATTACAAAATCAGATCTTATTCTAAGAGATCTGGATCTTTTAAAAAACCTTAGATGTGCAGTAAGTATCACCATTACTTCAAAAAACCTTTCTTCTAAACTTGAACC
>QNAZ01000162.1 GCA_003641645.1 Thermodesulfobacteriota bacterium | reverse complement strand
CATAAAAAGATTTTAATTTTTAAACTTTTATTTTCTAAATCATAAAATATAATGTGTTTTTTAAGTTTATAAAATGTTTAACAAAAAACTTTATTATATAAGTTTTATTTATTTTTTCTCAGGGCTTCCTTTTGGTTTTTTCTATACTTTTATTCCTGTTTTTTTTAGAACTCAGGGAGTAGATCTCAAAACTATAGGGCTTTTTTCTATAGCAGGTTTACCCTGGAGTTTAAGACTTCTTTTTGCGCCTCTTATAGATAGATATTTTTATAAAAGTTTCTGGATGGGAATTTCACTTATTGGAATTTCTATAAGTATTACAGCTTTATCATTTTTTACCCCTGCCACTTTACTCTTTTTTTTATTTCTATTTTTTCTAACCTTTTTTTCAACACTTTTTGACACCTCTGCTGATGGATTTGTAGTGGAATGGATTCCTATTAAAATGCTTGGGAAAGCTAATGGAATTCGTATCTCAGCTTATAGAATATCTCTTATTATTTTCGGAGGAGGTATTGTAGCTTTAAGTCATTATTTAGATTTTAAATTTATATTTTATTTATTAGGAATAATAACCTTTTTAGCAGGATTTTTTTTAATTTTAAATTCATTTTTGAAAATTAATCCTAAAAAATCTCATATATCTTTAAGTTCTCAATTTATAGAACCATTAAAAGAGATACTAAAAAGAGAAAAAGCTTTTATTCTTCTTCTTTTTGTTTTGACTTACAAAATCGGAGATGCTTTACTTGGAGCTATGGTTTATCCATTTTGGGTAGATAGAGGATTTACAAGACTTGAAATTGGTCTTATTTCTGGAACATTAGGAAGCATTTTTACTATAATTGGCTCTCTTTTAGGTGGTTTTTTAACAAGCATTTGGTCTATAAAAACTTCTCTTTTAGCACTTGGTTTTTTTCAATCTATTTCTAATATAGGATATGCTATTGCCTCTCTTCAACAGCTACCTAAGGAAACAGTTTATTTTGCTTCTATTTTTGAAAGCTTTAGCGGAGGACTTGGAACAGCTGCCTTTCTTACTTTTCTTACCAGTCTTTGCAAAAAAGAATTTTCTTCTACTCAATACGCTGTCTTTTCAACATTATTTAGTCTTTCTCTTACTTTTTCAAGAAGTTTAGCAGGATATGGAGCAAGCTACTTAGGGTATACCTATTTTTTCCTTATAACTTTTTTTATTTCTTTACCTCCGTTTCTACTTATATTTTGGATAATTAAAAATTAAGAAAAGGATTATTAAAGATTAATAATTTTCTTCTGTCCAGAATTCTCTTTTGAATCTTACTACTTTATTTCTTCCTAATTCTTTAGCTTTATATAAAGCTACATCAGCAAACTTTATTGCTTCCCAAATAGCTCCAGTATCAATAGGAAATTCAGATACTCCTATAGAGATAGTGCGCTTAATACCTCCTTGAGGTATTTTAAATTCGTGAGTTTCAATTATACTTCTTAGTTTGTCTGCAACCCTCATACTTTCACCTTTTTTAACATCAACTAAGAGAATCAAAAATTCTTCTCCTCCAAATCTTACAACCAAATCAGATTTTCTTACATTAGAAACCAAAAGTTTAGCAGTTTCTTTTAAAACTATATCACCTGCATCATGTCCATATTTATCGTTTATTGACTTGAAATAATCTAAATCACACATAAGAACTCCTAAAATAGATTCTCTTCTTAATATTTGAGCTACCAATTTATCTAAGGTCGCTTCTAAGAAATGTCTATTATATAATCCTGTAAGAGCGTCTCTAAAGGTTTGCTCTTTTAAAGCTTCTGCATAACGTTTTGCTTCTATAACTGGTATAGTTTCTTTTATAAAAGTATGAGCTTTTTTTAATTTTTTCTTTATAATCTCACTTTTGTTAAAAAGTTCTTCTTTTGGTAAATAGATACCTATAACTCCTATACATTTACCTCCATACATCATAGGAATACAATAATGTTCTTTAGTAGTTTTAAACGGAAAGACTTTACAAATATTTGGAATATTGATAGAAGTAACTATTTGACCAGTTCTTTTAGCTCTACATTTATCAGGATTAAGTATTATTTCAGAGGAATAATCTAAATTAGGATCAGATACATATACCGCTTGCATAGTATTTTGAGAATTTGAGACTTCAAAAATGATAAAAGAATCAATTCCTACCATATGCTGAAGATAGTAACCTAATCTTTCATAAACCATTTCTACACTTTCATCATTTTCTATAGTTCTTTTAAATAATCTTATAGCATTAGATTCAGTTAAGATTTCATTTACTTTATTTATAACTTTTCCTATTTCATCTTTAGCTGAATACTCAAGTATACAAGCTTTTAAACTTTTTAATTCACCTTCTCCCTTTTCTTCGGTAAGAAAATCAAGTCTTTCTACTATACTATCAAGAGGCTTTTTTACCATATAATAAAAACTCCAGGTCCCCCAGATTAAAAAAGCTAACATGGTTAAGATCAAAATAATTTGAAAATATTTAGAAATTTCTTTATATTTTTTTATTTTATTTTCAAGAATATCTCTTTCATTATTAAAAAATTTATTAAGCTCTAAAAATTGCTTTTCTAAAAGTTTAATAATTTTGGTATTATATTGATAAGATGGAGTTTGTAAAATTATTTTTTCTATTTTTTCAACTTGAGGGCTGATTTGGGGATATTTTTCTTTTACATCCTTCAGTTTATGTAAAATTTTTTCTAAATTAACCTTAAGATTATAAGGGTTAGAAGAAGGGTTTTTTTTCTCAAGATAAGTAAGAGCTTTACTGGTTAAAAGTTCATAATTATAAGGTATTTTAGTTTGTAAATTTACTACATGATAAAAAAGAAGATAAAAATAAAGAGCTATTAAAAAAT
>QNAZ01000161.1 GCA_003641645.1 Thermodesulfobacteriota bacterium | reverse complement strand
TTTATCAACTGGAATGTAGCTCAAAGTTTTAAAAATGGAAAATTTATACCAGCTTTGGGTTATTCTTTTGGACATAAACCAAGAATACAGGAAATTCTTTTAGCACTTGATAAGGAAAATGAAGGTTTATGGGTGATAGATAGTGCCTTAAACAGAGTAGTTTATTTCATAGAAGTAAAAGGAAAGCCTCAATATTTAGTTTCCAATTGGGATAGATCTGAAGTTTATGTTCTTTGTTCCAAAGATAAAACTGTAAAAATTATAAATAGTAAGACTTTAAATATAGAAAAAGTATTTTCTGTATCACCTTTAAATAAGCCTAAGTTTATGGATGTAGATAAAAATGGGAACGGTGTGATTGTTTCTCAATCAGACAGAAAGATAGCTTTATTTGATTTTACAAAAGGTAATATTTTAAATTTGCAATATGTGGAATTTGAGCCAGGCTATATATGCTATATTCCTCAAGTTCAAAATTATTTCGTCTCTTCTTCAGAAAATGCAATATATGTTTTTGATGATAGATTAAACAGAATAAAACGCTTAGATATACCTTTAACACCTATAAGTATTTTTACTGATGGAGAAAAGGTTTATGTATCAGATGTAAATGGTGGAATTTCTATTTATTCTTTGCCTTCGTTTTCCTTTGAAGGAAGACTTAATGTTTGTTCTCAAGTTTTAAGAGGTCTTTTGGTAAGAGATAAAATTTATTTAACATGTGATGATGGATATATTCCTTATTTTTATAAAGGGCAGAGGAATATAAATGAGTTTATAGAAGGTAAAGTTCCTTTTTATGCATTATCTTACTCCTCTTATAAAAAATGGCTTTATGCAGGTTCTGATAAAGAAAATCTTATAGCTGTAATTGATGTTTATAATGATAAAATAAAAGGTTATATACATTTAGGGGGACCTGCTTATGAGATGGTTGCCCTTCCTTAGTATTTTTTTGATTTTGGTATTTATTGGTAGTGGAATAACTGGTTCTTATAAAGAATCAGCACATGGAAACAGCGATTATGGAGTAAAGAGAGATGTGACAGAATTAAGTGATTATGCAAGAGGCAATTGTGCCCATTGTCACGAAATGCATGCAAGTGTTGAAGGAAGTGAGCCGAAACCAGCTGGTATTGGTTCTTTTGCTCTTTTTGCTGATAATTTTAACACTGCAAAAACTACTGGACCTTATGAACAAAGTGATAACTTTTGTTTTTATTGTCATGGTCCTTCTTCTCTTCAGGTAAATGGAATTACAAATTATGATTATAGCTACACTTTTGGAGGGGCAAACAACGCAACGGTAAATAATATCCTGGATGCATTTAATCAGGCTTCATATCACAATTTATATGATATTTGGGATTTTGCTAATAAAAATAATGATACTTTCTCTTTTTTTACATCAGATTCCAATCCATGTGTAGCTTGCCACAATCCTCATATTGCTAAAAGAAATAAAGCAAATCCAGGAGATCCGACTTTTACTGCTATTTCACTACCATCTGATCATGGAAATTTATGGGGAGATGATGATACAGAAAGGATGGATGATTATGCTGCTGGCTATACTTATCAGGCACCTTATTATGATTCTAATTCTTCTTATGAACCCGCTGGTGATACAATTTATGATGGTTCTAATATGCCTGATTATGTTACTTTTTGCACAGATTGTCATAATACATCAAATCAGTTACCAAGTCATATCCTTGGAAGTATCTCCATACCTCCAAGGGATTCAGGAGCAGGAGTAAGATATATAGACTGGGATAATGAAAAACATGGTAAAGGGGCTGCGGATGGTTCAGTAAGTTTAAAAAATCCTTATTCTAATGCTTCAGGTAATAAAGTAGTTTCCTGCCTTGATTGTCATGAGCCTCATGGTGCACCGAATGCAGTCCTGATAAGAAGAGAAGTAAATGATAGTTTATTGGGAGATACTATTCCTTTAGATGGAGCAATTGCAACAGAGAGCTCTTATTGTCCATCTAACTCTACTTATTCTGGAAATAAAACACTTGGATATCTTTGCAGACAATGCCATAAAGATGATAATGCCTTTCATCCAAGTCTTTCTGAAAACAGATGGTGTATTATTCATCATAATAATAGTAAAAAATGTGGATATTCTTCTTCTGAAGTAGATGATGCTCCTTATGTTCCTGAACAGTGTCGTGAGTGTCATCTAAGTGGAGAAGGTGAAGGAGGTGGTGAGAAAGAGCCAATTACTTGCACCTGCTGTCATTATCACAATGCTCAAAATGTATATAAATTTTCTGGGAGAACATTTTGAAAAAATATAGACAAAAATAAATAAAGGTTTGGTTTTAGGAAGAGTTTCTGAAGTATATCTACAGATAATAAATATGATTAAGAAAAGCAATCTTCCTACTTTCTACTATCTACCACTTCAGAAGTAGTATATTTGACAAAAGTAAAGAAACTCTATAAAATAAAACACAAAAAAGAAGAATAATTATATGAGGTTGTCAAATCCTTGGAAGTATCTCCGTTCCTCCAAGGGATTCAGGAGCAGGAGTAAGATATATAGATTGGGCTAATGAAAAACATGGTAAAGGGGCTGGAGATAAAAGACTTGAATATCTTTGCAGACAATGTCATAAAGATGATAATACCTTTTACCCAAGTCTTTCTGAAAACAGATGGTGTATTTTCTGAAGTAGATGATGCTCCTTATGTTCCTCAATCGTGTTCTAAGTGTCATCAAGGTGGTGATGGTGGTAAAAGCCCAATTACTTGCACTTGTTGCCATTATCATCGTTCGGTTGATCCTTTTAATGCAACTAAAAGAACTTTCTAATTTGCAATTTTTTAAGTTTCTGCTAAATTTCTACTTAAAATGGATTGTTCT
>QNAZ01000160.1 GCA_003641645.1 Thermodesulfobacteriota bacterium | reverse complement strand
TCTTTCACCAATTCATTAGCTGCATTTTTAATATCACGAGGGCTTACACCAGGGATATCTCTTTGAATATCTTTTAAATAGACTTTGCTTTTTCCTCCCTTTTTAACTTTTTCTTCTATTACTTTAACAATTTTTTCTTTTAATTCTTCTTTAGTCATATTATCACCCCTTTTTTTAGTTTATTTTACTTTTGAATATAATAATCTTCTAATTTAGTTTTTACATGTTTAGTAAACTTAAAGTGAGTAGTAGTTCTATAAGTAGTATAAGCTAATCTATAATCATCTATACATTTTTCAGTAAATGGAATATCAGTCAATTCAAAGAATCTTTCCCATCCAATTCTCTCAATCCAAACACCAACTCTTTCATATTTATTTGCATGTTGAGCATAAACCTCTAATATACGTTTTATCCATTTTACAGTAGTTGGCCAACGTGGAGGCTCATTTGGAATTCCTGTAAGAACAACTCTTGAAAATTTTGGTGGAGAAAGTCTATTAGAAACCTTTCCTCCTACCACTATAGTAATACAATCTCCTTCTCCATCAGCAAGAGGCATAGCAGGACACATAGTATAACAGTTTCCACAGAACATACAACGCTCAACATTAACTCTTACTGTTTTCTTTTTCTTTCCTTCAATCTCTACTGTCGCTGGTCTAACAGCTCCCAGAGGACAAGCAGCTACAGCTAAAGGTATTTCACATACTGCTGATATTCTATCATCTTCAACAAAAGGCGGTTTTCTATGAATTCCTACAATCGCAATGTCAGAACAATGAACAGCTCCACACATGTTTAAACAACAAGCAAGAGCAAGTTTAGTTTTAGCAGGAAGTTTATGAGAGCCAAAATAATCAAAAAGTTCATCCATTATTGATTTTACCAGTCCTGAAGCATCAATAGCAGGTGTATGACAATGAATCCAACCCTGAGTATGAACAATACTGCTTACTCCTGCTCCAGTTCCACCAATAGGATATTTATAAGAACCATTAGGATGTTTTCTATTTTCTAAATCTTTAATAAGTGCATTTAATTTTTCTTCAGAATCTACAATAAATTCTACATTATTTCTTGTAGTCCAACGAACATATCCATCACAATATTTATCTGCAATATCACAAATCTCTCTTATATAATCAACAGTCTCTAATCTTGGAGTTCCACATCTCACCACATATATAACATCCCCTGTTTCAGAAACTCTTTTTATAACACCAGGTCTAATTATTCGATGAGATTTCCACTTCCCAAAATTTTTCTTAATAATAGGTGGCATGAACTGCCAGAAATATGGAGGTCCTATATCTGTAATTCTATTTTCCATTGGTTTATCAGGATTATAAAGTTTTTCTGCAATACCAGGATAATATGGTTCATCAAATACAGGATCCATCTCATCTTTAAATTTCCCTTCAATTTCTTCATATTTGTTCCACAATTCCTTTAACTTTTCAATTACTTGTTCATCAGCCATTTTTAACCCCCTTTATTATAATTTTTAAATTCCTATAATTTCAATTTTAAATAGGATGGCGTTTTCTAAATTCTGCAAGATCTCTTTTCCAACCACCAGGGACTTCTTCCTCTCTCCAGAAAATATAAGGTTCAGAACGAGGTATACTAATATGCTGTGGTATAGGCTCAATTCCAAGAACATCAACCAAAAATCTATTTAATCCGATTCTTTGCATTAATTCACCAACTCTTTCACGGTTCTTACCAACTTCCATCCAATAATCCCAAATTTTATAAACTAAATCTTTTATATCATCATAAGGTGGCTCTACCTTTACAAATGGAGCAAGAATACTTGAAAGCTGAGCACCTTCTAAAATAACTGATTTAGATCCTATTAAAATACATACTCCTCTATCATCTCCTGGTTTTAAGGCTTCAGGCATAACAGCTATACAGTGCATACACCTAACACATTCTTTGTTATTAATATAAAGTTTTTGTTCTTTTTCATCCCAATACATACATTTAGCTGGGCAAAGATCAATTACTTCTTTTTTAATATCAAAAGGACCCCAGTCTCTATCAGAAAAAGCACCTGCATTAGGTGGAATTTCACCATTTACATAAGCTCTAACTGCTTCCTGATCAATTTTAATATCATCTCTCCATGTTCCAACAAAAGATAAATCTGCTCTTGCAACTGCTGCTACACAATCAAGAGGACATCCTGAAAATTTAAATTTAAATTTATATGGAAATGCTGGACGATGGAGTTCATCCTGAAAATACATAGTTAATTCATAATCCATATCTTGGACATCAAATAAAGCCCATTCACAAAGAGATTTTCCCATACAACATGCTGGGCTTCTTAAATTAGAACCTGATCCTCCTAAATCCCAATGTAATTGATGCGTTAAATCATAAAAAGTATATTCTAATTGTTCAGTTACAGTTCCAAGAAGAATAATATCACCAGTAGAACCATGAAAATTTACAAGCCCACTACCGCGATGCTCCCACATATCACAAAGTTTTCTTAAAGCTTTTGTATGATACCACTTTGCTGCTGGATGATGAACACGAAGAGTGTGAAATGCCCAAATAGCAGGAAATCTTTCCTGCTGGTCAGAATAACGTCCAATAACCCCTCCTCCATAACCAAAAACTCCTACAATTCCACCATGTTTCCAATGAGTCTCTTTATGTTGGTAAGATAATTCTAATTGACCCATAATATCAAATGAAGACTGTTTTTGATGTTTTTCTCCATAAGTATAAATATCATCTACAAAACTTGGCCAACGACCTTTTTTAAGCTCATCCACCATTGGCGTATCATGTTTTTTTATTTCACCCATAATACCCTCCCTCTAATTTTTTGTATAAAAATATTTTATGATTCTTTAGTTC
>QNAZ01000159.1 GCA_003641645.1 Thermodesulfobacteriota bacterium | reverse complement strand
TGAAATAGGTTCTTATCTGAAAATTTGTTTAAGATTAAAAATATTAGAATTCTAATTTTAAAAAGTCTTTTTTGTAAGATCTTTTGCAAAGAAAAATGCGTTCTTCTTTTTAAATAAAAAGGATTTTAGAAATAGAAAAGAAATAATGAAAAGATAATAATAAAAAGAAAATGATTAAAAAGTAATAAGGTATGTAAGATTGACAAGATTCTTAAGATATAACATTTTTAGCTTTTCAAGTTTATCTTAGAGTTTATCTTTTGCTTTTTTAATTTTTAAAAATGTTTGAAAAATAAAGAAAAATTTGAAAAAATTTTGAAAAGAAAAGGAAAAACAAAATAATTGATAATAATAAGATTTAATGAGATTTTTTAAGACTTGACATTTTTTGATTTTATGATAATAAGAAAATATGAAAAGAAAAAATAAGAATAGGGGAGGGAGTTAAAATGAGAAAGGAAAAATTTTTTAATAATCTTGAAAAGTTAATTATTTTAGGTTTATTAGAAAATGAAGAAGTTGACAACAATTTTATTGCTGACTTACAAGACATTTATAGTAAATTGCCTTTTTCTTTCATTGCCGAAAACTGCAACAAGTTAGATTTTACAATAATGAGAAAAATTTTTGATGATAAAACTTATGAGTTAATACAAAATATGACTATAAAAATCTTAAAAGAAAAATTAAAAGAATTACAAAAGGAAAACTAAAAAGCTTAATCAAAAAGCAAAAAACTAAAAAAGGAGGGAGCTATGATGGTAAGATTTAAAGGTATTCAAACAAGTAAAGCTTTATTTATTTCTTTTGAAAAGCGTTTACCTTTAAAGGGTGTAAGAAGCTATTTAGCTAAAGAAAAGATTAAAAAATTCCTGATTGAAAAAGAGCATCAAGTCATGTCACCAATTATCTTTATCCCAGAAGCAACATTACAAGCTATTTCTCAAAAAACAAAAATAAAACCTTTTGAGTACCAGATTGACTTTTCAGATGTCTTTAAGTCAAGTTTCAATATTTTAAAGGAAAGATTATTAAAAGAATTAACTAAATAGCTTTTTCTCTTAGCCTTGAGGGATAAGATAAATCCCTCAAGGCTTTTTCTTTTTTGTCAAAAATATCAAAAAGGAGGAAGAAGAATGAAAATCAAAAATGCTATTTATGACAGATATTACAATAAAGAGAATATAGATAAATTCTTTACAATAATAAATAGTTTTAGTCTTCGCTTGTTAAATAAACATTTTAAGATATTTTATCCATATTGGGTCGAAGAAAGGATAAAAGAAGTAATAAAACTAAATGAATTCTTTAAGCATAAAAGATTAAAAGAAAGATTTAAAAGAATAGAAGAAGAAATAAAAAATTTTGGAAAGGAGGATTAAAAGATGCCTCAAAAAGCAGGCAAGGTTAAATTGCCAAAGAAAAATATATATAGATGGTTTTATAAACATTATGGATATATAGGTATGGAAAATTATACAGAAGAAATGAATAAGGAAATACTAAAAGCTATAAAAATGATATTAGAAAATACTGGATTAATAGAATTAGATTTTATAGGAAAAGTACTTGTAAAATTATCAGATAATCCTTATTTATGCGAAGAATTCCTTAAAGAATTAGAAGATTTAGGTTTCTAATATTTCTTAAAGCCTACAAGGACTTAATATCCTTGTAGGCTCTTCTCTTTTATCAAAAATCATAAAAAATCATAAATCTAAATAAACTTATCAAAAAATAAAAACACTAAATAATTAAACAATAATCTTTATTTAATCAATAAACAATATTCTTTACTAAAATACTAATTTACCGAAATACTAAACAATCAATCTCTTGTCTATACGGCATTATAAAAGATTTTGCAAGCTTTATAAAACATAAACAAATTGGAAATTTCCAATCAATCCGAAAAGCAAAATCAAATCTGGTCGCTATACTTGTCAATAAAAAATTTTGCAGAATTATTTTTTATGAAATGAATTTGAAATTTTTAATCTTTCTAAAAATTTTAGTAACACAAATTATTCAAAAATGCTATTTTATGTTAACATATTCTTTACTAAACAATAAGATAAATGAAAATTTTCATAAGGGATTAACACAATTTTTAAGAAAAATAACACAAAATAGCAATTCATTTTCTTATTATCTTGATAGTATTTTCCAAAAATGAAAAATGCTAAAAAATAAAGAAAAAGCTTAAAAATTAAAGAAAAGATTAGAAAAATTGAATTAATTGACGATAATAAGAAAAAATGAATGAAAATGGAACTTGACTTATTTTGATTTTGTGATAATAATAAGAAATAGAAAAAATTAAAAAGGAGGTTGAAAAATGGTTAAAGAATTGAAAAAACTTTCAAGGAAAAAACAAAAGAAAATGTACAAAAAATTCATAAAAAGGGGAAACTATGATAGCTTTGAAGGATTTATAAAAATGCTTGGAAACAGTTTAGTTGATGTGAGAAAATTAGAGTTTATAGAAGTATTCTAAAAAATTAAAAAGGAGGTATTAAAATGCTTGTAACCTATTCAGAAAAAACAAGAAAAGAAATACTAAAAAGTGATTTAAGAAATGCAAGAGAATATTTAGCAAGATTAATAGAAGTTAAAAAATATAGACCTGCTGTAACTTTGATAAATAAATATTATAAAGAACTTCATGAAGCTTATAATGAGATTGATAAAGCAATTGATAAGCTTTCAGATTTAATAATCAAAATAGAAGTTGAGAATTGGGATATAGTAGAAGACTTATTATATGAAGAGTCTAATATTTGATAAAATTTAATGCTTTTTATATTTTTTGATAAATTTTTTCATAAAGAAAAAATTTTGAAAGGAGGTTTTTATGATTGAAAGTAAAAATGAAAAGAATGTCAATAAAAAGAACATATTAGAT
>QNAZ01000158.1 GCA_003641645.1 Thermodesulfobacteriota bacterium | reverse complement strand
CTTTTAATTAGTGAGACTGTTTTTCTTTTAAATATTCTTCAATTAAATTATCTGGAGATTCCGTAGAAGTATCTGTAACTAAAACTCTTATTTCATTTTGAGAAAGATGATCTGCAAGATTTTTAGGTGGATCGAATAGAAGAACATGTGTAACTACTTGTTCTTTGAGAAAATCAATCAAATTTTGATTTTCTGTCCTTTTAACTACATCTTTTACTAAAATTTTATTATTTTCTATATCATAGATTGCAAACAGATCAAATTTTTCTGGATCAATTTCAATTTTAGAAGGTGTATTTATAGGAATAGCTATTCTCATAAATCTTTCTTCTAAAATATCTCTTTTCATTTCTTCGGTAGCTGATATTATTTTCCTGATTAATTCTTCAAAAGCTTTAGCTGTAGGACTTTCAGGATAAGCAGCAATAAATGGCCTTCCAGTATCTCCAGTATCTACTACACGTGGATCAATAGGAATTCTTCCTAAAAATCTAAGTCCAAGTTCTTGGGCTAATTTTTCTCCTCCCCCTTTTTTAAAAAGATCTATAGGTTTACCACAATGAGGACAAATAAATCCACTCATATTTTCTACAATACCAAGAATTCTCATTTTTGTTTTCTGGCAAAATCTAATAGATTTTTTAACATCTATTAAAGAAACTTCTTGAGGAGTTGTAACTATAACAACATAAGCATCTGGAATAGTTTTAGCAACAGTAAGAGGCTCATCTCCTGTTCCAGGAGGTGCATCAATTATTAAATAATCAAGTTCTCCCCAATCTATATCTCCTATAAATTGTCTTATAGCAGAATGTTTTAAAGGTCCTCTCCAAATAACAGCTGAATCTTCTGAAGGAAGCAAAGGTTCTATAGAAAGAAATTTAAGGTTTGGAGAGTATTTAATTGCTCCTATTTTACCATCAGGCTTTCTTGAAAGTCTTAAGTCTCTTGCTCCAAGCATTTTAGGAATATTAGGACCATGTAAATCTACATCCAAAAGTCCTACCATAAAATCTTGTAAAGATAAGCCTATAGCTATATTAACAGCAACAGTGCTTTTACCTACTCCTCCTTTTCCAGACATAACTAATATTTTATATTTTATCTTACTAAGTTGTTCTCTTACTTTTTTATCCTCTTGTTCCATAATAAAACTTTTCTCTTTTTTAATCATAAGATCCCTCCAAAAAGATAATTGTTAAAAGATTCAGCTTGAGTATTCTACCTCTAATTTATGATTTTGTCAATTTTAAGAAGTTTAATCCTTTTTTTCCTCTTGAAATTATCTTAAATTCATCTATTATTTAAATAACTTTAAAATTTAAATATTTATAAAAGAGGTGTAAAAGAAAAAATGAGTGTAGAAAGTATAAAAGATGAAATAATTACTAAAGAACTAATTTTTGAAGAATACCCTATATTGCGTGCTCTTTATGGAGAAAGGGGAACTAATTTCAAAATTTTAGAAAGTTATTTTAGAGTTCAACTATCTCTTAAAGGAAATCATGTTTTTATAACTGGAGAACCTATAGATTCTGAACTTGCTGAAAAAACTATAGAGGAATTATATTCTCTTGTGAAATCAGGTTATAACCTTTATCCTTCAGATGTAGAATATGCATCCAGAATTATTTTAGAAAATCCACATGCAAAACTAAAAGATATATTTTTAGATACTATATTTGTAACTTCTGGAAGGAAGGTAATAACACCTAAGGGAGTTACTCAGAAGAGATATATAGAAGCTATAAGAAAATCTGAGGTAGTTTTTGGAATAGGACCTGCTGGAACAGGAAAAACTTATCTTGCTGTTGCTATGGCTATTTCTTATCTTATGAAAGGAGAGGTAAATAGAATTATTTTGGTAAGACCAGCTGTAGAAGCTGGAGAAAAACTTGGATTTTTACCTGGTGATATTGCTGAAAAAGTAAATCCCTATTTAAGACCTCTTTATGATGCACTTTACGATATGTTGTCTTTTGATAAAGTAATGAGATTTTTCCAGAAAGGGGCTATAGAAATAGCTCCTCTTGCATTTATGAGAGGAAGAACTTTAAATGAAGCTTTTATCATTCTGGATGAAGCTCAGAATACAACCTCAGAACAAATGAAAATGTTTCTTACTCGTTTAGGACAAAATTCTAAAGCTGTAATTACTGGTGATATCACTCAGATAGATCTTCCAGATCCTAAAAAATCAGGATTACTTGAAGCTGTAGAAATATTAGAAGGAATTGAAGGTATTACTTTTATATATTTTACTAAAAATGATGTAGTAAGACATCCCATAGTACAAAAAATTATTGAAGCTTATGAAAGGAAAGAAAAAAATTTTTAGTATTTTAAAAAGATAATGATAAATATATTTCTAAAGTCTTTTATCCAGTTAGTAGATTTATTTTTAACCATTTATATATGGATTATTATAGCTCGTGCCATTATTTCTTGGGTAAATCCTGATCCTTATCATCCTTTGGTTAGATTTCTTTATAGAGTTACAGAACCAGTGTTAGCTCCTGTGCGCAGAATTATTCCTCCAATTGCAGGAATAGATATAAGTCCTGTAATAGTTATCTTTGTTATATTTTTTATTCAAAATTTTCTTCATTATCTAATGATAAAATTCTTAATATTTTAAATGATTTTAGAATTAAAAGTAAAACCAGGCTCTGCAAAGGATAAAATCCTTGTATTTAAAAAACCTAATTTTTTAGAAATATCTTTAAAGGCAAAACCTGAGAAAAATAAAGCTAATGAAAGTCTTTGTCAGTTCTTAAGAAAGATTTTTAAAGTTTCTAAAAACCAGGTAAAAATTTTAAGAGGTAAAACTTCAAGAAACAAACTTATTAAAGTTGAAGGACTTACAGAAAAAGAAGTTATAAAAGCAATTGAAAAAGCATTAGAAGAAAGT
>QNAZ01000157.1 GCA_003641645.1 Thermodesulfobacteriota bacterium | reverse complement strand
TAGCACTTATAGAAAAAGCAATCAGAGAAAATAAAAAAGTTGCAAGGCTTGTTAGTGGAGATCCTGCTTTTTATAGTGCTATTCAAGAACAAATAGAAGTATTAAGGAAAAAAGAGATACCTTATGAAATAATTCCCGGTATTTCCTCTGCAGTAGCAGGAGCTGCAAAGCTCGGAATAGAGCTTACCTATCCTGATCTTTCTCATACTATAATCTTTACAAGAATAGCTGGAAAAACAGGAGGTGCTACTTCTGAGGAAATTAAAAGACTTGCTCTTAAAAAAGCTACTTTAGTATTTTTTTTAAGTGTAAGCTATGTTGAGGAGCTTAAAAAAATTTTATTAGAGGTTCTTTCTCCTGATACACCTATAGCTATTCTTTATCGTTTAACTCAAAAGGATGAAAAAATTCTTTTTGGCACTCTTAAAGAGCTTAATATCTTGGTAAAAAAAGAAAATATAAAAAAAACCGCCCTTATTTATGTGGGAGAAGTTTTAAATTGTGTATTTAAAAACCTCGGTAAGAGGTCAAAACTCTATGAGAAATCAAAAAAATTCTAATTTTACTATTTTTTACCTATCTTCTGAAGGAAAAAAGCTTGCTGAAAAATTAAGAATTCTTTTAAAAAAAGCTGAAATTTATAAATTAAAAAAGGAATTGATTGCTGAAATATGGCAAAAAGGAAATATTTTAATTTTTATTATGGCATTAGGAATTGTTATTCGACAGATAACAGAATTTGTAAAAAGTAAAAAAGAAGACCCTGGAGTGCTTGTTATAAACGAAACTGGAAAGTTTGTAATCCCTCTTCTTGGTGGACACAGTGCTGAAGTCAATAAAATAGCTCAAGAATTAGCAGATTTTACAGGCGCTGAACCTGTAATTACTACAGCTTCAGACTCAAAAGCCCTTCCGGCATTAGACCTCTGGATTAAAAGAATGGGTCTTATTTCTAAAAATCCAGAAATTTTACCAAAGATAATGGCAATTTTTAATGAAAGAAGGTATTTAAAGGTTTATAAAGAAATAAATCTTAAAATTCCTCTTTTTAATTTTGCCAAAGAGGTTGATAATTATAGAGAAGCTGAGGTAATTATTACTAATAAAAGCTTGGGAAATTTAAAAACTCAACTTATTTTGATTGCACCTAATTTATGGGTAGGATTAGGATTTCATGAAGGTATAACTGAAAAAGAAATAGAAATAGCTATAAATAAAGTTTTTAAAGAAAAAAATTTGGATATTCTTGCTTTAAAAGGTATTGCAACCTTAGAGAAAAAAGCTAAATATTTGCCTTTAAAAACTTTTTGTCAAAATAAAAAGTTAATTTTACTTGGGTTTAATAAAGATGAACTCCAAAAGAAAGAAGCTTGTACTCCTTCTAAAAAGGTCTTTCAGGCAGTAGAAGTTTATAGTGTTTCAGAACAATCTGCACTTGTTGCAAGTAAAGGTGCTCTTCTTATTCCAAAAAGAACTTTAAAAAATATTACAATAGCAGTAGCAGAAGAAATTTATCGAATTCCTGGCAAACTTTACATAGTGGGAACAGGTCCTGGGAAAATAGAATATCTTACTTTAAAAGCTCTTACTATTTTAAGGGAAGCAGAAGTTATAGTAGGTTATAAAACTTACTTAAAATTTTTGGAAAGACTCCTTCCTGGTAAAGAAATCTATAATTTTTCTATGACAGAGGAAATAAAAAGGGCTAAAAAAGCTATTGAAGAGGCTTTAAAGGGTAAAATAGTAGCTCTCATAAGTGGAGGAGATCCTGGAATATATGGAATGGCTGGTTTGGTGCTTGAGATTTTAGGAAAAAATAATTTATCTTTGGAAGTGGAAATTATTCCTGGGATCTCAGCTCTAAATGCCTGTTCAGCCCTTATCGGAGCTCCTCTTATGAATGATTTTGCTGTAATTAGCCTTTCTGATAGACTTACTCCTTGGGAGGAAATTAAAAAGAGATTAAATCTAATTTCACAGGCAGATCTTCCAATAGTTATTTATAATCCAAGAAGCAAAAAAAGAAAAATTCAACTCTCTGAAGCAAAAAAGATTATACTTCAATATCGTAAAGAAACCATACCTGTAGCTGTGGTTTGTTCTGCTATGAGAGATTCTCAAAAAATCTATTTTACTACCTTAGGAGAACTTGATGAAAATTTGGTTGATATGAAAAGCACTATTATAATAGGAAGTTCTAAAAGTTTTTATTTTAATCAGTGGTTTATTACTCCAAGAGGTTATGAGAGGAAGTATGAAAAAGAGTTTGAAATCAGCTCTTTTTTGGAATGAGTCTTATCTTTGGGGAATTTGGTTATATAAAGCTCTTAATCGAGCTGGAATAGAAGTTGAACCAATTTTAGCTGAAAATTTAAATGAAAAATTTTTAGAAAAATATAAAGTCCTTTTTGTTCCTGGTGGTTGGGCTTCCAATAAACTTCAAGTTCTTGGAAAAAATGGCAAGAAGTTAATAAGAAAATTTGTAGAAGATGGAGGGATTTATTTTGGTATTTGCGGTGGAGCAGGACTTGCTACATCTGAAGGACTGGGATTAGTCAAAATTAGAAGAAAAAAAGATAGAGTGCCTGGTTTCAGTGGCCCTATTAGAGTCAGTTTAAATCCCCATCCAATTTGGCAAGGAATAAAAAAACCTGAATTTTTTCTTTGGTGGCCTTCTGAATTTTTAATAGAAGATAAAAATATTAAAATATTAGCAAGTTTCGAAAAAGCTTTACCAGAGGCTTTTAGTTCGGATTTCTCAGTAAGGGATTTTCAAAATCAATGGGAGGAACTCGAAAATTTTTATGAAATTAAACTAAATCCAGAAAGAATAAAAGGAAGCCCCTTAGTTGTTGAAGGAATTTATGGTAAAGGAAGAATATTTCTATCTCTTATTCACTTTGATACTCCTGAAG
>QNAZ01000156.1 GCA_003641645.1 Thermodesulfobacteriota bacterium | reverse complement strand
TTTATAAACTCATGCTCTTTTTTGTGTTTTTCAAACTCTGGATAACCAGTTCTCTCCATTAAAGCTTCTTCAGTGAAAGAATGTTCTATAATTAACTTAATAAGTTCATCTAAAATTTTATCCAATTTTTCTTTTGAATATCCTATTTTTTGTCCAGAATAAAATAAGTCCAATAACTCATAAAGTCTTTTATGTTGGTCTTCTATTTTTTTAATTTCTAAAGCTAATTCTCTCCATTCTGAAAAATTCATTATTTTATTCCTCCTTATCTTTGATTTTTTGTGAGATATAATATAAAATATAAGAATTGAAATTGAAAAATGAAATGGATTATCTAAAAAAATTTTTAATTTATACGTTTTTATTTTTATTTATATTTTTCCTTACATTATCAATCTATTCTTTTAATCCTTATGATCCTGGAATTGGAGTATCTGGAGCTTTTGAAGTTAAAAACTTTGGTGGTTTTTTAGGTGCTTATATATCCTCTTTTGCAATTTTTTTATTTGGATTTACTGCTCTTTTTATTCCTCCTTTATCTCTTTTATGTATTTTTGCACACTTTGTAGGAATTTCTATTAAACGATTAATAGGCATTTTTCTTCTCTCTCTTATATGGTTATCCTTAATATTATCTTTCTTTTTTCAAAATATAAACATTAAAAATACCTATCTTTTTGGAAAATATCCTTTAAATGGAGGTCTTATAGGAGAGCTATTTTCTATAATAATCCATTTCTTTGGATTATTTGGGTTTTTCCTTTTTCTTATATTTATTCTCACTTTTATTCTATTTTTATGTTTTGAAAATCCCAAAGATTTATTCAGTAAAGTAAAAAAATTTTTTAAATCTGAAGAAATATCTGAAATAAAAAAATTTGAGAGTTATGAAAAAGCTGAAGCAGTTTCTAAAAATTCTAAACTGAAGACCTTTGAAACAGAAAAACAGCTTCCTCCTCCTTTAAAACTTTTAAACAATATTCCAGAAGTTTCCTATCGTATAAAACCTGAAGAATTAAAGGAAAGAGCATCTCTTCTTGTATCAAAATTAAAAGAGTTTGGCATAGAGGGTGAGGTTGTAGGAATTAATCCTGGTCCTGTAATTACAGTTTTTGAATTTAAACCTGCTCCTGGTATAAAGTTAAGTAAAATTTTAAGTCTGGTTGATGATCTTGCACTTGGACTTTCAGCAAAAAGTGTAAGAATCATAGCTCCTATTCCTGGAAAAGATGTAGTAGGAATTGAAATTTCCAATCCTAAAAGAGAGTTAGTCTATTTAAAAGAGATACTTGAAAGTCCGATTTTTAAAAATTCAGATTCACCTTTAACCATTGCTCTTGGAAAAGATGTTTCAGGAAATCCAGTGATAACAGATCTGGGGAAGCTTCCTCATCTTTTGATTGCAGGAAGCACAGGTTCTGGAAAAAGTATTTTCTTACATAGTGTAATCCTAAGTCTTATCTATAAAAGCCCTCCAGATGCTATAAAATTTTTAATGATAGATCCTAAAAGAATTGAGCTCTCAGTATATGAAGGAATTCCCTATTTACTTCATCCTGTGGTTTTAGATCCTAAAACTGCAACCAAGGCTTTAAGATGGCTGGTAGATGAAATGGATAGGAGGTATGCTATTTTTGAAGAGGTAGGAGCAAGAAATTTAGATTCTTATAATGAAAATTTTGAAAAAAAATTACCTTACATTATTGTTATTATAGATGAATTAGCAGACCTTATGGTAGTGTCTTCAAGAGAGGTTGAAACATTGCTAACCAGACTTGCTCAAATGGCAAGAGCAGCAGGGATACATCTCTTAGTTGCTACCCAGAGACCATCGGTAGATATAATAACAGGAACTATAAAGGTTAATTTTCCTGCTCGCATTTCTTTTCAGGTAACCTCAAAGATTGATTCAAGAACTATACTTGATACACAGGGAGCTGAAAGGCTACTTGGAGCAGGTGACATGCTTTTTATGCCTCCTGGTTCTTCTTATTTAGAAAGAATTCATGCACCTTATGTTTCTGAAAAGGAAGTAAAAAACATAGTAAAATATTTAAAAACCTTGGGTGAACCTGAATATCTGGCAGATTTTAAAAATTATAATGATGAGGAAGAGATTTTAAATAAAACCGAAGATTATGATGATGAATTATATAAAGAAGCTTTAAAGATTGCTTATCAATATGGAAAAATTTCTGTCTCTATGCTTCAAAGAAAACTTAGAATAGGTTATAATAGAGCTGCAAGGCTGGTAGAAAAAATGGAGGAGGAAGGAATTGTTGGTCCGAGTGATGGGGTTCGTCCTCGTCCTGTTTTGGGTCCTCGTAAGCAGTTCTAAACCTCTAAATGCTCAAACTATAGATGAAGTATTAAATAAAATTCAATATTTTTATGAAAATACTAAAAGTATCAAAGCTGATTTTATTCAGGAAACTGTTTTTTTAGATAAAAGTAAAGAAATAAGAACAGGTAAAGTTTGGATCAAAAAGCCAGGAAAATTTCGCTGGGAATACCAAATTCCTGAAAAATTTTTGATTATCTCAGATGGATTTCAGATTTTCGTTTATTATCCTGAAGAAAAAGAAGTTCTAATTTATCCCTCTGGAAAAGTAATTTCTTCTCAGCTGGCATTAGGATTTATGAGTGGAAGAGGGAATATCAAAAAAGATCTAAAACTTGAAAGTTTTAAGATTCTAAATGAAAAAGAATGGAAAATCTCATTTCTTCCTGTTTCTAAAGACACTTATATAGAAAAAATAGTTCTAACTGTAAATTTGGATACAGGAGAAGTAAAAGAATTTTATTTTATAAATACTTCGGGAGAAAAAGTAAGAATTATATTCAAAAATTTAGAATATAATCTGGATTTAAAAAACAATATATTTACTTTTATCCCACCCAAAAATTCAAAGTATT
>QNAZ01000155.1 GCA_003641645.1 Thermodesulfobacteriota bacterium | reverse complement strand
CCTACCCCTTTTCCTCCTGTAATCCCAAGATCAGCATGTTTTGCTTCTCCTGGCCCATTTACCACACAACCCATTACAGCTAACTTAAGATTCGCTTTTATATTTCTTGCCCAGTTTTCTACTTCTTTATAAAGACTTATTAAATCTATTTCACACCTTCCACAGATTGGACAAGAAACTATATCAGGATAAAGGCTTCTTAAACCAAGATTTTTTAAAATTTCATAAGCTACATAAACCTCTTCTACAGGATCAGCAGTAAGTGAGATTCTTAAAGTATCTCCGATTCCTTTTAATAAAAGATATGTAATAGCCATAGTGTTTTTAATTGTCCCAGGAATAAGTCCTCCTGCTTCTGTAACGCCTATATGTAAAGGAAAATCCATTTTTTTAGAAAAAAGTTCATAAGCCTTAACTGTATCCCACCAATTTGAAGATTTTAAAGAAACCTTAAGGTTATAATAATCAAACTTTTCCACTATATAGGTAAGCCAATTTGATGCACTTTCTACCATAGCTTTTGGAGAAGGTATTTTATACTTTTTTAAAATTTTTGTTTCTAAAGAACCAGCATTTATTCCTATTCTAATACAAACTCCGTGATCCTTACAAATCATAACAAGTCTATCAAAGTTTTTTCGATTTTTAAAAGTTCCTGGATTAATTCTTATTCCTGCAATTCCTGCTTTTACTGCTTTTTCCCCAAGAGAAGTTATAAAATGAAGGTCTGCAATAACAGGGATAGGACTTTCTTTAGTAATTTCTTTTAAAGCTTTTACTGCCTTTTCATCAGGAACAGCAACCCTTATTATTTCACAGCCTGCAGAATAAAGCTTTTGAATTTGATTTAAAGTTGCTTTTACATCCCTTGTATCAGTATTAGTCATACTTTGAACACGAATAGGGCTATCTCCACCAATAGAGACATCCCCAACCCAAATAATTTTAGTTTTTTTACGTTTAATTTTAGGATACATCTAAAATCAGAAAGGCTTTATCTTCTTGACAGATGGACTTTCTTTCTTCCTTTTAACTAATTTATCCCCAAAAAGAACAGTTTTTAACCATTTAAATCCAAACTGTAAAAGTTTTAAATCATCTTTTTTGATTTCTTCTAAGGTTTTTTCTGGAACTTCGAACATGTCCAAAAACTTAGTTTCAAAAATAAAAGCTCTAAATCTATCAGGATTACTACTTACCATAAAAAATAGCTGTAAACTTTTCTCTGGAACTTCCATAGGGCCAAGGGATTCTTTTCTCATTATGATTTCTCCCCATTCTTTGATTGGTTCTTCAAGCTCAGGTATACCCTGAGAAATTCTGTATTCCTCTACAGTCATCTCTTCACCAGATTCAAGCCCTTGACAAAAACCTTCATTTACAAGATAGTAGATATCTTCATTTTTTCTTTCATCTTTATTTCTAAACATACCAAAACCAAGAGGATAATATCTACATGCAAGTGGTCTAACTTCATAAATAGTGCAACCTCCCTCTCCTAAAAAAGGACAGGTTTTATCTTCATCATTCCTCATTTTAAGTCTAACAATGGGGAGTCCTGATTTAGGAAGAATAAAAGGTTCAGTATAAATTAATAAAAATTCATCTGTAGAAAGACTAAGTCTGTCTCTAATTCTTATAATATCATAAGGAGTAAGTGGTAAAAATAAATTTGAACAGCAAAGTTTAAAACAAGGAACTCCTGGATAACATTGAAATCTAATTTTTGAATTAGAAGTAAGTCTAATAGGAACTATAATTTTGTCCAAACCTCTTAAATTAGTAATAACTTCCATTTTTTACTCCTTTTAATTTTTTAAATTATATTTTATTATAATCCAAAGAATCTTAAATATCAAATTTTATAATTTTTGTGGAGGAATAAAAATGAAATTACAGTTAGATTGTTTACCTTGTTTTTTAAGACAGATTTTAGAAGCAACTCGTAAAGTAACCAACAGCATAGAAATTCAAGAAAAAATTATAGAAGATGCTATAGAAATTATTAAAAATTATAAAAAATATAAAACCCCACCAGAACTTGCAAGAGAAATTCACGGTTTAGTTAAATTATATACAAATAACCCAGACCCTTATAAAGATATCAAAAAACAATCCATAAAGACAGCTAAAAATCTTTATAATTTTTTGAAAGGATTTTTAAATCAACAGAAAGACAAACTTTATTGGGCTTTAAAGATTTCTGCTATAGGAAATGTTTTAGATTATGGAGTTTACTCTCAAGTAGAACTTGAAAAAAATATAGAAAAGGAACTAAAAAAAGACTTTGCTTTGTGTGATTTAAAAGATTTTAAAAAACTTCTTGAAAAAGCTAAGAAAATTTTAATTATAGGGGATAATGCTGGTGAAACAGTTTTTGATAAAATTTTGTTAGAAGAACTAAAAGTAAATGAAAAATTTTATGCTGTTAAAGAAACACCTATTATAAATGATGCTACCTTAGAGGATGCTTATGATTCAGGATTGCATGAATGTTCTCGTATAATTTCTACAGGATGTAGTCTTCCTGGAATAGATTTTAAAGAATGTAGTCAAGAATTTTTAGAAATTTTTAATAAAGCTGATATTATAATAAGTAAAGGACAAGGAAATTACGAAAGTCTTTCAGAAATTAAAAAAGATAATATATTTTTTCTTTTAAAAATAAAATGTCCAGTTATTGCTCAGCATATAGGAATAGATACTAATAATTATGTATTTAAAAAACAAGGTTAAACTATTTTACATTCTTTACTTTCTAAACTTTACTAACTAAATCCAAACTTGGTTTTAAAATTGATTTAAAACTTTGGAACAATAGCATTAGCCTTAAAATTTGGTGCAAATTTTCTTAATTTGGTTAACATTTTAACTTTCTTCTCTTTTATTTTTTTTATTTTTTTTTATTTTCTTCATTTATCTTTTTTTTTT
>QNAZ01000154.1 GCA_003641645.1 Thermodesulfobacteriota bacterium | reverse complement strand
TTTAAATCCTGATCTATTTCAACTTTTAACTCTTTTCTAAGTGGATTAAGAACACGATTTATTCTTTCTAAATATTTATCAAGATTTTTTAAAATTTGTTCAATTTCCTTCCAAGATTCTTCTCTTTTTTTCTGAATATCTAAATTAAACGAGAGATTAACAAGAATTTTAGCTTTATATGAAGATAATTTACCTACAGATTTTTTAGAAACATTATTAGAAAATCCTGATTCTATAGGAAATATATCTATTTTTTTTATATTCATCTCCTTAATCCTTTTATCAATTATTATTATCGGTTAATTTTAAAAAAACTTAAAAGATAATTTAAAAATTTTTAATTTGTGAATTTGCAAATTTCTGATTTTGGTTAAAAATTGAAATTTTAAATAAAAGGAGCAAATATGAAAAGAAAACATTTTATAAGAATCTGGGATTTATCAAAAGATGAAGTATTAAAACTTATAAATAGGGCTTTAGAGTTAAAAAGAACTAAAAAATGGGAGAGAAAATTTATAGGAAAAATTTTAGGACTAATTTTTGAAAAACCTTCTACCAGAACGAGAATTTCTTTCGAGTCAGCTATTATAAAGTGGGGTGGAAGCAGTATTTTTTTATCTTCTAAGGATTTGCAATTAAGTAGAGGTGAACCGATAAAAGATACATCCCGTGTGCTTGCAAGATATATTGATATATTAGTGCTCAGAACTTATCACCAAGAGACTATAGAAGAATTTGCTCGATATTCTTCTATTCCTGTTATAAATGGTCTTTCAGATAAATTTCATCCATGTCAGGTTTTATCCGATATAATGACAGTGGTAGAGAAAGGCAAAGATCTTTACAAAGCTAAGATTGTCTGGATAGGAGATGGAAATAATGTAGCTCAATCTTGGATTGAGGCATCTGCTTTACTTGGTTTTAAATTTACTTTAGCCTGTCCTAAAGGTTTTGAACCTGAAAAAGATCTATTAGATATAGCTAAGAAGCAATATAATGCTCAAATAGAGATAGTGCATGATCCAAAAGAAGCAATTAAAGAAGCTGAGGTTATCAATACTGATGTATGGGTAAGTATGGGGCAAGAAGAAGAAACTCAAAAAAGGCTTTCTGTATTTAAAAAGTTTCAGGTAAATAAAGAGCTTTTGCAATTAGCATCACCTTCTGCAATAGTGCTTCATTGTTTGCCTGCTCATAGGGAAGAAGAAATTACAGAAGAAGTTTTGGAGGGTTCTCAGTCAGTGGTTTGGGATCAAGCAGAAAATAAGATGTGGCTTCATATGGCATTAATTGAATTTTTATTAGAAAATAATTAAATTATTTTAAAACTTTACTAAACCAAATCATAAAAAGGTAAATCTATTCATGAATTTTATTCAAAACTTTTAACTTTTATGCCCTTTTTAGAAGTCAAAGACTTAATCTTAGGATTAAAAGAAAAGAATTTATCTTTAGTAGATAAGGTAAGTTTTTCTTTAGAAAAAAAAGAAATTCTTGGTATTCTTGGTGAGAGTGGATGTGGCAAATCTCTTACAGGCTTTGCTCTTTTAAAACTTTTTCCTCCTGGAATTACTTATTATTCAGGGGAAGTTATAATAGATAATATTTCTCTATATAAGCTTTCAGAAAAAGAAACTTTAAAATTAAGAGGAAGAAAAATTGCTATTATTCTTCAGGATCCTTTAAGTTCCCTTAATCCTGTTCTTACAATTGGGGAGCAAATTGAGGAAGTTTTGAAATACCATTTTAATTTAAGAAAACATGAAAGAAAAGAAAAAGTTTATCAACTTTTAAAAGAAGTAGGCATTCCTGAGCCTAAAATTAGAGCTAAGAATTATCCTCATCAGCTTTCTGGTGGATTAAGGCAAAGAGCTATGATTGCTATGGCTTTAGCAGGAGAGCCTGAACTTTTAGTAGCAGATGAGCCAACTACTGCTCTGGATGTAACTCTTCAAATTCAGGTTTTAGAGCTTTTACATGAATTGAATCAAAAAAAAGAACTTACCATAGTTTTTATTAGTCATGATCTCGGAATTATTAGATGGATTGCTAATAAAGTTTGTGTTTTTTATGCAGGAGAAATTGTAGAAATGGCTCCTACAAAAGAACTGTTTAATAATCCTTTACATCCTTATACCCAATCTCTTATTGAATCTTATCCTAAAGAGGATAAGATCAAAAGAGTTTTAAAAGGTGGGGTTGTTAATTTACTTAAAAAACCAAAAGGTTGTCGCTATTTTGAAAGATGTGAAACACCTTGCAAAGACGGAAAAGATAAACATCCGGAACTTATTTCTGTTAAAGATAATCACTTGGTTAGATGTTTTAGATATGCTTAGTCCTGTTGTAGAAGTAAAAAATATCTGGAAAAGTTATGAAGTAAAAAAATTTGGATTTAAAAAAACTTTTTTCTATGCTCTTATAGATATTAGTCTTGCTATTTTTAAAGGAGAAACTGTAGGTATTTTAGGAGAAAGTGGATGTGGAAAAACTACCTTAGGAAAAATTATTTTAGATTTGGAAAAACCTGATAAAGGTGATATTTTTTGGTTTGGAAAAAATTTAAAAACCTTAAAAAAGGAAGAATATAAAAATCTTAGAGCAAAAATTCAAGCAGTTTTTCAAGATCCCTATTCTTCTTTAAATCCCAGATATAAAATTATTGATGTTCTTTTAGAACCATACTTAATAAATATAGAAAAAAATAAAAAAAGAGCACTTGAAAAAGCAGAAGAAGTATTAAGCTTGGTAGGATTAGGAAAAGAGGTTTTGAATAAATATCCTCATGCTTTAAGTGGTGGAGAAAGACAGAGAATAGCTTTGGCAAGGACTTTAATGATTTCTCCTTCTCTTATTGTTCTTGATGAACCTACCTCAGCACTTGATATGAGCTTAGCTTCTCAAGTTTTGGAACTTTTAAAAGATTTCAAAAAGAAATTTTCATTAAGTTATCTTTTAATAAGTCATTC
>QNAZ01000153.1 GCA_003641645.1 Thermodesulfobacteriota bacterium | reverse complement strand
GCCTTAAGGAGTTAAATATGAAAATAGAAAGACTTATAGTAGGTCCTTTAGAAGTTTGTTGTTATATAGTATACTCTCCTGAAGTTAAAGAAGGGGTAATTATTGATCCAGGAGATGCAGATCCGAGAATTATTAAAAAAGTAAAAGAATTAGATCTTAAAATAATAGCTATTTTGGGAACTCATGCTCATGCTGATCATGTTGCTGGAGTAGATTATTTAAGAAAAGAATTAAAAGCTCCTTATTTAGTTCATAGATTAGATGAAGAATTTTTTAAAGATCCTGCTAATTTTTTAATGTTTAAATCCTGGGGATTTTCAGAAAATCCTAAAGCAGATAAGACTTTTGAAGAAGGAGATATAATTAAATTTGGAAATGAGTATTTAGAAGTAATTCACACACCTGGGCATTCACCTGGTTCATGTTGTTTTTATAATAAAAAGCATAAAGTTCTTTTTACAGGAGATACATTATTTGTAGAAGCAATAGGAAGAGCTGATATCTCTGGAGGAAATTATTTTCAGATGATGGAATCTATTCAAAAGAAACTTTTAGTTCTTCCTGAAGAAACTAAAATTTATCCAGGACATGATTATGGTCCTAAACCAATTTCAACTATAGGAGAAGAAAAAAGAAATAATCCTTTTTTACAAGAATTTTAATTTCTTCCTATACCTGAATAATTAAAACCAAGTTTTTTTGCTATAGAAGGTTCATAAATATTTCTCATATCTATAAGCACAGGAGTTCTCATAACTTTTTTAATTTGAGATAGATCAAGAAAGCGGAATTCATTCCATTCTGTAAGTATTATTATAGCATCTGAATTTTTAGCACACTCTAAAGGTGTATTAGAGTATTCAATATTTAAGTCTCCAACAAATTTTTTAAATTCATTCATAGCTACTGGGTCATAAACTTTTACTTTAGCACCTTTATTTATTAATGCAGGAACTATTACTAAAGCAGGACTTTCTCTTACATCACTTGTATTAGGTTTAAAAGAAAGACCAAGGATTGCTATAATTTTTCCTGAAAGATCTTCTAAAAGATTTTCTAATTTTTCAATGACTTTAAGTTTTTGTTTTTCATTAACTTCTAAAACAGCTTCTAAAATTTTAAAAGGAGAGCTTATAGATCTTCCATGATGGACAAGAGCTTTTACATCTTTTGGGAAACAAGAGCCGCCAAATCCCGGACCCGGATTTAAAAATTTAGGTCCGATTCTTGGATCAAGTCCCATTCCTTTAGCAACTACAGTAACATCAGCTCCTACCCTTTCACAAAAATTAGCTATTTCATTTATAAAAGTTATTTTTGTAGCTAAAAAAGCATTGGAAGCGTATTTTATAAGCTCTGCTGTTTCTAAATTAGTTATAATAAATGGAGTTTCAGCTAAATAAAGAGGACGATAAATATCTTTAATAATAGCAATAGCATAAGCACTTTCTCCACCTATTATTACTCTATCTGGATGCATAAAATCTTCAATAGCAGCTCCTTCTCTTAAAAATTCAGGATTAGAAATAATATCCACTGCTACATCACTTTTTTTATTAGCATCAATTAGTGATTTTATCCAGCGATTAGTTCCTACAGGAACTGTGCTTTTTGTAACAATTACTTTATATTCATCTATTACCTCTGCTAAAGAGAGAGCCACTTCTTTAATCTGGGTTAAATCTGCAGAACCATCTGGGTTTGGAGGAGTGCCTACACAGATAAAAATTACTAAAGAATTTTTAACAGCTTCTACAAGATTAGTTGTAAAATGAAGCCTCCCTGCTTTGATATTCTTTCTAACCAATTCTTCTAATCCAGGTTCATAAAAAGGAATTTCTCCCTTTTTTAATTTTTTTATTTTCTCTTTTTCTTTATCTACACATATCACCTTCATTCCAAAATCTGCTAAACAAGCACCTGAAACCACTCCTACATAACCTGCTCCAATTACTGCAATATGCATAACTTCAACCCAGCTTAGTTTAAAATTTTATATCTTTTAATTTAATATGCTTATAGTCACAGAAGATTTTTTAATTTTTGACTATATTTTAGAACTTTTATTTTTATAAAAAATTTTCTTAGATTTTTTTCTATTATGCTTTATTTTATATTTTTTATAATGTTTGGTATGTGATTTCTTTAAAGCTTTATTTACTAAAACACTGGTATTTACTACTGTAGTTATATATACAGGTGTGGTTTGATTTTCTAATACCAATTTAGCAAAAGTTATAAGATTTTTAGAATCTTTCCAAAGTAATTTTCTATTAGGAGAACCTAATACAGAAGTTATAATTAATTTGTTTTTTATATAAACTCCATTTACTAAACAGTGTTTAGATGCTCTTGTAAAACCAGTTTTTCCTCCAATAATATTGCCTTTTAATTCAGGATCCCTTAAAAGTTTATTTGTATTTTTAATTACTAATGTTCTTCCTGTTTCAGAAGTTATTATTTTTACAGGAGTATTTATAATTTCTTTAATAATAGGATATTTTAAAGCCTCATAAAAAATGAGAGCTAATTCATAAGAAGTAGTATATTGGTTTGGAGCAGGTAATCCTGAAGCTGTAACAAAATGAGAATTTTTTAATCCAAGACTGTGAACCTTCATATTCATTAATATTGAAAAATTTTCCTCTGAACCAGCTACAGCCTCAGCTAAAGCAACAGCAGCTTGATTTGAAGATTTCATAAGCATAAGATAAAGAAGGTCTTTTACTGTATAAATTTCACCTACATATAATTTTGGAGAAACACTTGGCAATTGAGATACATTTTCAGAAATTTTTATTTTTTGAGAGAGAGAAAGATGGTCAAGGACTACCATAGCAGTTACTAATTTTACAGTGCTTGCCGGAGGAATTTTTAAATGGGGGTTTTTAGCAAAAAGAATTTTTCCTGTATCACCATCAATAGCTACAGCAGAAATAGCATTAATATTTTCTGGGTATATATTAAATTTTAAAGCTTTACTTATG
>QNAZ01000152.1 GCA_003641645.1 Thermodesulfobacteriota bacterium | reverse complement strand
TGGATAAAAAGACCTGTTAAAGAAGGATATTTTGCTTTTTCTTTACCTTGTGCTTCTTTTAGAGATGAAGATACTCCCTTTTTAGACCTTCTTGCAGAAATTTTAGGAGGTGGTGAATCTTCTCGCCTTTATTTAAAATTAAAAAGAGAACTTAATTTAGTAAAAACTATATCCACTTCTTCTTTTACTCCTTATGGCCCAGGACTTTTTGAAATATATGGAACTGCTGATCCACAAAATTTCAAAAAAATTATTGAAGAAGTTATTAAAGAATTAGAAATGATAAAACAATTTGGTGTAAGTGTTGAGGAATTAGAAAAAGCTAAAACTCAAATTCTTTCAGATTTTATTTTTTCATCTGAAACATCTGAAGGACTTTCAAGTCTTCTTGCGAGATTTCAAATACTTCGTGGATCTTATAAAGATATACTATGGTATCAAGAAAAAATAAAAAAGGCTACTGTTGAAGATCTTATCAAAGTTTCTCAAAAATATTTTAATTTTCAAAAAATGGTTGCTGGTTTTCTATCCGAAAAAAAACTTTTTACAGAAAAGGATTTTCAAGGAATATTAGCAAAAATCAAAAGTAAACCCTCTCCTGAAATTTTTACTTTAAATAATGGACTTAAAGTTATTTTGTATCCTCAAAATGATGTTCCTACTGTAGGAATAACTCTTGCTTTCCCTGGTGGATTAAGATTTGAGACAAAAGAGACAAATGGACTCTTTCAAGCTCTTACTCTTTTGTGGACAAGAGGCACAAAAAATTATACAGCGGAAGAACTGGCAGAAAAACTTGAATCTATTGGAACCACTATAAAAGGTTTTTCAGGAAGAAATACTTTTGGTTTAAATGTTCTTTCCCTGTCTTCTAAATTAGAAGAATCTTTAGAATATTTTAAAGAAATTTTACTTAATCCAGCTTTTGATGAAAATGAATGTAAAAAAGCAAAACCTGAGCTTATTTCTTTATTATTAAAACAGCAAGACCAGCCACTTCACCTTGCAGTAAATGAATTTTTAAAAATGCTTTTCCCTAATCATCCCTATGGTTTAAATTCAGCAGGAAGTTTAGAATTTTATCAAAAATTTACCTGTAAAGATTTAAGAGATGCTTATAAAAAATTTGTAAGACCTGATAAAGGAACCTTAGTTATAGTTGGAAATTTTGATCCATTTTTTCTAAAAGAAAAAATTAAAACTCTTTTAATGGATTGGGGCAGTCAATCTCATAAAACTATACTTGAAGAACCTGAGCCCGATTATCCTAAAAAACTTATAACCCATTTAGAAAAAGAAACTTATCAAACCCAAATATTACTTGGTTTTCAAACTCCTGGATTAAATTCTAAGGAAAAAGTTGCTTTAGAGGTTTTGAATAGTGCTCTTTCTGGACAAAATGGAAGACTTTTTAGAATACTCAGAGATGAAAGATCCTTAGCCTATGTAGTAACTTCCTTTTTAATTTTTTATCCTAAGAAATCTGCTTTCGTCTTATATATAGGATGCTCTCCTGAAAAAGAAAGAGAAGCAATTTCAGGATTTTGGGAAATTTTAGAAAAAATTAAAAAAGATGGTTTTGAGCCTGAAGAAATAGAGAGAGCTAAAAATAGATTAATTGGAAGTCAAAAATTGAGTTTACAAAGTAATCTTTCTATATCTGAAGATATGGCAGTAAATGAAGTTTTAGGTCTTGGATGGAATTACAGTTCACTTTATGAAAATTTGGTAAAATACAGTACTAAAAAGGATATAAAAAATTATATTAAAACTTTTCTTAAAAAGAAAAGGTCTGTATTATTTATATTTGGAAAAAATGAAAATAGAAATAATAAGTAACTCTGAAAAAGATACTATTAATTTAGGAAAAAAATTAGGAAAATTCCTTAAACCTGGAGATTTGATTCTTCTTTATGGAGAGCTTGGTTGTGGAAAAACTACTTTTGTAAAAGGTTTGGCACAAAGTTTAGAAGTTGATCCTGAAATTTACATTACCAGTCCTTCTTTTTCTTTAATAAATATTTATGAAGGTAAATATACTATCTTTCATGTAGATCTTTATAGACTTGATGCTGCAGAAGTTGAAGAATTAGGTTTATGGGAATATTTAAATAATGGCGTAGTTATTATTGAGTGGGCTGATCGAATAAGTGAAAATCTTAAAGAAGATTATATAGAAGTTTTTTTTGAATTTTTAGATACTTCAAAAAGAAAAATCATTTTTATTGGTTATGGAGAATGGCAAGAGCTCCTAAAAGGCATGGATTGGGATGTGCTATAATATTAATAGAAAATTTTTCTAAAAGCTTTTCCAACTTTTTATTTTCAAAATAGCCTTTTAAAAATGCTTCTTTAAATTCTTGTATTTCTAAAAATTCCTTTAATGCATAAATAACGCCACCTGCTATATAAATTCCTCCTTCTGGTAAACTATAAAAAGCAAGCTGTGAAATCTTTCTTCCTAAAAGCTCAAAAAATTTTTTAATTACTTTCAAAGCCTTAGGATTTTTATCTTTAGCAAGTGCTGTAATTTTTTCTGGATCAAGACTTTCATTAAAATAATATTCATACCAATAACTTAAAGCTTTTCCTGATAAAGCTTTTTCCCAACTTAATTCTTCTCCTTTTTTTTCTAAAAATTTTAAATAATTAAATTCTTCTTCATCTAAAGGAGAAAAAAAGATATGTCCTCCTTCAGTAGGTAATATAATTAAAGGATTTTCTTTTACTAATATTGCCTCTCCTAAACCTGTTCCAGGAGCAATAAAAGCTTTAGGTTCTTTTTTAGCACTTTTAGCACTTTTTATGTTAAAAATTTCACTTTTTTTTAAACTTAGTATGCTTGCTGATAAAGCTTGTAAATCATTTATAAGAATAACTTTTTCAAATCCAAAAATTTTTTTTAATTTATATTTTGATACTTTCCACTCCAAATTTGTTAAATGTGCTTGATTCCCAATAACTGGACCAGCTACAGAAAATACTGCTATATTT
>QNAZ01000151.1 GCA_003641645.1 Thermodesulfobacteriota bacterium | reverse complement strand
ATATACTTTCTTCAGAAAAAATTGAAAAAATAAAAAAAGAATTTGATTTAGAGATAAAATGAAACTTGTTGTTCTTGGATCTGGAACAGGATGGATTTGTCTGGAAAGAAATTCTCCTGGGTATTTAGTAGAAGTAAATAACTTTTGTCTTCTTCTTGATTTTGGTCCTGGAATTTTAAAACAGATTTTGAAAATAGGAAAGAAACTTGAAGATATTTCAGCTATTTTTATTTCTCACTTTCATCCTGATCATGTAACTGATATCATTCCTTTCTTTTTTGCTACTCGATACAATTTAGGCTATAAGAGAACATCACCTATAGGTTTATATGTAGCTGTAGATTTTGCCTTTTTTTATAATTTATTGAAAACAGCTTTTAAGAATTGGATTGAACCACCAGAGGGTTTATTAAATTTAAATCTCTTACCAAAAATAAAAAAATATAGCTTTTTTATAGGACCTTTTAAGGCTTATACCACACCAGTTAAACATAATCCTGAGAGTTTAGCTATAAGGCTTGAATATAAAAACAAAAGTTTAGTTTATTCAGGAGATACAGGTTATTGTGAAGAATTGATAGAACTTGCTGAAGAAGCAGATTTATTAGTTATAGAATGTGCTAATTCAGAAGAGATATATGTAGAGCATCATTTATCTCCAAGGGATATTGCAGTTATTTCAGAAAGGGCTAAAGTAAAACGAATAGTTCTTTCTCATTTTTATCCGCATAGTGAAAAAGTAGAAGTAAATACAATAAAAGAAAAATTTAAAGGGGAAATAATTTTAGCAAAAGATTTGATAGAAATTGAGATATAAATAAATGGAGGAGAAAAATGGAAATTATTAAACTTACTTGGCAAGGATTAGTTAGTAAAAACGGAGAAATTTGTGAAGGATGTAATAAAACCTATTTAAACATAGAAAATGCCCTTACTAAGCTTGAACCTCTTATATTAAGCTTTGGTATAAAAATAATTTTGGAGAAAAAAGAACTATCTGAAGAGGATTTAAAAAAAGACCCTATGTCTTCCAATAGAATTTTTATAAATGGGGAACCTATTGAAGAAATTTTAAATCTTGAGGCAGGTAAAGGAACTCCTTGTAAACTCTATAATGGTTTTAAATGTCGGACTATTATAGACGGAGATAAAGAAACAAATGAAATCCCAGAGAAACTTATTATAGCAGCTCTTTTTACTAAAATAAAAGAAATATTTTAAAAAAGGAGGAGTTAATTGGAAGGACTTGATCCCAAAATTTTAAATAAATTGAAAGAAAAAGTTCAAAGAGAACTTGTTCAAAAAGAAAAAGAAACTATAGAATACTGGCTAAATGAGCTTATAAAAGTTTATCAAAAAAATCATCCAACCTTAGCTGATTTTAAAGCTGATATAAGAAAGTATATAGATAGGATGAAAAATAGATTAGAAATACTTAAAACTAAAGGATTTTAGAGGAAAGTCTATGCAATATATAAGCACTCGTGGAGGAATGTCTAAAATTAATTTTAAAGATACTGTTTTTGAAGGATTGGCTCCTGATGGAGGATTAATTGTTCCAGAAAGAATACCAGAGCTTTCAGAAAAAGAGATAAAAGAACTTAGAAAACTTAATTATCAGGAATTAGCATTAAAGATTTTTAAATATTTTGTTTCTGATATTAAAGAAGAGGAACTAAAAGAAATTATAGAAAAGGCTTACAAAACCTTTAGAGTTAAAGAGATTACTCCGATAGTAAAAGCAGGAAATGTTTATATATTAGAACTTTTTCATGGTCCTACTTGGGCTTTTAAAGATATAGCTTTGCAATTTTTAGGGGTATTATTGGAAAAACTTCTTTTAGAAACAAATAAAAAAATTAATATAATAGGAGCTACTTCAGGGGATACAGGTTCAGCAGCTATTTATGGAGTTAGAGGAAAAAAAAATATAGCTATTTTCATTTTACATCCTTATAAAAAAATCTCTGAGATTCAAGCTTTAATGATGACTACAGTTACAGATTCCAATGTTTATAATTTAGCCATAGAAGGGACTTTTGATGATTGTCAGGCTATAGTAAAGACTCTATTTGTGGATCTTGAATTTAAACGAAAATACCGATTAACTACTGTGAATTCTATAAATTGGGCAAGGATAATGGCACAAATGATTTATTATTTTTGGAGTTATTTTAGGGTTTCTGAAATAGAAAATTGTGAGAGTGTTAGAATTTCAGTTCCTACAGGGAATTTCGGGAATATATTTGCAGGATATTTAGTAAGGAAAATGTTAGGTAAAAAAAGAATAGAAAGATTAATTTTAGCAACTAATGAAAATGATATACTTTGTAGATTTGTAAATAATGGAGATTATTCTTTAAAAGAAGTAAAATCCACCATAAGTCCTTCTATGGATATTCAAGTGGCAAGCAACTTTGAGAGGTATCTTTATTATTTTTATAAAGAGGATGCTCAAAAAACTAAAAAAATAATGGAAAGATTTGCTAAAGAGAAAGTTCTTAAATTTACTAAAAACGAAATAAAAGAAATTCAAGAAGATTTTTTTTCAGCATCAGTTAATCAGGAAGAAATTTTGAAAACTATCAAAGATTTTTATAAAAAAACAGGATATATACTTGATCCTCATACTGCAGTTGGAGTAAGAGCAGGCTTAAAATTTAAAAAGAATTATCCTTTAATCTGTTTAGCTACTGCTCATCCTGCTAAATTTCCTGATACAGTTAGCGAAGCTTTAGGTTTTTCTATTAAATTACCTAAAGAAATTGAAAGACTTTATAACCTTCCTCAAAATTTTGAAATTCTGCCTGCTGATGTAGAAAAAACTAAAACTTTCATTAGTCAAAAAGCTATTTAAATCTTTTTAAATTTAAATGAAAAAAAATAAAACACCTTTTATTATAATAAGTATAATAATCATTTTGAGCGGAATATGGTATGGTATAAAAAGGACCAGTCTTTTTAATGAAATTTTTGGGTTTTTCTTTTCTCCTTTTTGGAAAAGCACTACTT
>QNAZ01000150.1 GCA_003641645.1 Thermodesulfobacteriota bacterium | reverse complement strand
TAACTATACTTTTTATTGATAGAAAAAATGAATCTTTTATAAAATGGGTATCTTTAATTACTATTATTATTGATTGTATTTTGTCTCTTTATTTACTTGCAAATTTTGATTTTTCTAAAACAGGTTTTCAGTTTATAGAGAAAAAACGCTGGATAGACTTTATTAATTCTTATTATTTTTTGGGTGTTGATGGTGTTAGTATTTTATTTGTTCCACTTTCAACTTTAACTACTCTTCTTTGTATTTTAATTTCTTGGAATTCAATCAAGGAATTGGTAAAAGAATTTTATTTAGCTTTACTTTTTACTAATATTGCTATGGTAGGAACATTTTGTGCTCTTGATTTAGTAGTATTTTATATTTTCTGGGAAGCTATTTTAATTCCTATGTATCTTATTATAGGAATTTGGGGAGGACCAAGGAGAATATATTCTACTATAAAGTTCTTTCTCTATACTTTCTTTGGTTCAGTTTTTATGCTAATTGGAATAATTTATCTTTATATTAAATTTGGAACCTTTGATTATACAATTCTTGTTAATCAAAAATATCCTTTCTTAGTAGAAAGTCTTCTTTTCTTAGCTTTTGCAATTGCTTTTGCTATAAAAGTGCCAATGTGGCCAGTTCATACATGGCTTCCTGATGCTCACACAGAGGCTCCTACTGCAGGATCTGTTATCTTAGCAGGAATTTTAATTAAATTAGGAGGATATGGATTTATTAGATTTGCTATACCAATGTTTCCACAAGCAGCAATTTATTTTTCTAAACTATTTTTACTTCTTTCAGTAATTGCAATAATTTATGCAGGGCTTGTATGTCTGGTAGAAGAAGATTTAAAAAGACTTATTGCTTATAGTTCAGTAAGTCATATGGGATTTGTTACCTTAGGTATTTTTTCCTTTAATCCTATAGCTATGAAAGGTGCAATTTTACAAATGATAAACCATGGTATTGTAACTGGTGCACTCTTTATGTGTGTAGGTATAGTATATGATAGAACTCATAGCAGGGCTATAAGTTATTATGGTGGACTCGCTACCTCTATGCCTGTATACGCTGCATTCTTTATGGTATTTACTTTAGCCTCTATAGGTCTTCCTGGAACAAATGGATTTATAGGAGAATTTCTAATTCTTTTAGGAACTTTTCTTTCCAACAAAACAATGGTGGTTTTTGGAGCTACAGGATTAATTATAGGAGCAGCATATATGTTATGGCTTTATCAGAGAGTATTTTTTCAAGAACTTAATCCAAATGTTGCAGAGATGCCGCCTTTAAAAATTAATGAATTAGCAGCTCTTATTTTACCAACTATATTAGTATTTTGGATTGGTTTATATCCTAATCTATTTTTAAACTTTATGACTACCTCGGTTCAGAATTTATTAATGAATTTGAAGTAATTTGGAGGGTTTTATGGGGATTACCTTAAATTTTTCTGTAATTTTAACAGAAATTATTTTTATTCTTATATCTTCTTTTATATTTCTTATAGATAAATTTATTAAAAATAAAAACTACGCTTTTTATATTACCCTTATAACTTTTATATTAGCTTCATATTTAGTTCTATTCATTCCTTTTGGAGAATTTACTTATGCTTATAAAGCTGATTTTTATTCTTCTACTTTAAAACTTTTTCTAATTGGTGGAGCACTATTGATATCTTTAATTTCTTATAACTATTTACAATATTACATTAATTTGAATTCTGGTGAGTATTATGGATTTTTGCTTTTTTCTATGGTAGGTGCTTTTTTAATGCTTTCTGGTATGGATTTAGTTACTATATATTTAGCTTTGGAATTAATGAGTTTTCCTGTTTATTTTCTTATTGCCTTAAATTATGCTTATAATAGATCTTCTTTAGAGGGAGCTTTAAAATATTTTTTAGTTGGAAGTCTTGGTTCAGTTTTTATTCTCATAGGTCTGGGAATAATATATTATTTTACTGGAACATTTGTGCTTCAAGATATTTCTCAAAATTTGGCACAAAATTTATATTTGAAAGAACTTTTAATAGGTTTTATTTTTATTCTTATAGGTTTTTCAATAAAATTATCTTTAGTTCCTTTTCATATGTGGGCTCCTGATGCTTATGAAGGTGCTCCAGTTCCTATAACTTCTTTTATAGCAGGAATTGTTAAATTTGCTGTAATAACTACCTTGGTTAAAATAATTTTACTTGGTTTTAATCCTTTAAAATTAGAAATAGGGGAGGTTCTTATACCTATCATTTTAGCTACTATTTTAATTGGAAATATTATGGCAATTAAACAAGATAATATTATAAGAATGTTAGCTTATTCATCTGTTGCACATGCAGGTTATGCAGGGTTAGGACTTATTAGTGCTAATTATATAGGTTATAGTTTTACTGTATTTTATATGTTAATTTATTTAATTACAGTTATAGGAACATTTGGAGTTTTAGTATTTTTAGCTAATTTCAAAAAAGAATTACTTTATATTCCAAATATGGCATCTCTTTGTGAAAAAACACCTTTTGTAAGCCTTTTACTTTTAATTTTAATGTTCTCCTTGGCAGGTATTCCTCCTACAGCAGGATTTATAGCTAAATTTTATGTTTTTATGAGTTTAATTAAAGCTAAATATGTATGGGTAGCTCTCATGGCTATTTTATTTGCTGTAATAGGTGCTTATCCTTATTTAAGGGTTTTAAAAGTGGTATATATGGATAAACAAGAACTTGAGTTTAATTTTAAATATGATTTTACATTCTTAATTCCAGTATGTATAACTACTCTTTTGGTGATTATTATAGGCATTTATCCTAAACCTTTTACAGATATAGTATATAAAACTATGTATTTTTATATTAGTTCCTTATTTTATCCTTCCTAATCTGAAAATATTTCTCTATTTATTTTTAAATAGGAAAATTTTTCTTTTTATTTTCTCAAAATAGGCTTTAAAATATCTAAAAATTTTTTTTCATTTTGGGCATGTTTCTTGCTTTTTTAAAATTGTCAATTTTATGAAAGAGGTATTAAAAGTTGATTAAGATATTAAATAATAC
>QNAZ01000149.1 GCA_003641645.1 Thermodesulfobacteriota bacterium | reverse complement strand
AGATTCTTTTTCTACAGAATCTTTTTTACCAACTACACCAGGAATAAGTCTTGCTATAGTTTCTATAAGAACTAAGCTTGCAACTTCTCCACCAAAAACAACATAGTCACCTATAGAGATTTCTTCATCTATAAAATTAGCTCTTATTCTTTCGTCAATTCCTTCATATCTTCCACAAAGAAGAACTAAATGCTCTTTTTTAGAAAGTCTTTCAGCAATTTTTTGATTTAATACTTCTCCTTGTGGAGAAAGGTAGATTATCCAAGCTGAAGGATCTATCCCTTTAATATAAGTGATAGCTTTATAAAGTGGTTCTGGCTTAAAAACCATTCCTTCTCCACCACCAAAAGGTTCATCATCAATAACCTTATGTTTATCTTCTGTAAAATCACGGAGATTATAAATTTTTATTTTTAACAATCCTTTTTTTAAAGCCTTCCCTAAAAGACCAATTTTAAAAGGTGATTCAAAATACTCAGGAAAAATAGTTATTATATCTATTTGCATAGATAATCTTTCTTAAAGTCTCTGACTTTCTACCAGATCTTTTATATCTTTTACCAAAATAATTTTCGATTGAAAATCTATTTCTTCTACATATTCCTCTATTAAAGGTATATAAAATTCAATCCCATTTTGATTTTTAACCAAGATAAGTTCATATTCTCCCATTGGCATAATCTCTTTTACTTCTCCCCATAAAAAATTATCCTTATCTTTTACTTTAAAGCCAATAATTTGGTAATAATAGAATTCATCCTCTTCTAAAGCTGGAAGTTCTTCCAGATCAATATAAAGTGTCTGTTTTGTTAAAGTTTGAGCTTCCTCAAAATCTATATCTTTAAATTTAACAAGAAAAATATTATAACCAGGACCTTTTCTTATACTCTCTATCTCTAAAGGATTTTTTTTATTTTTTGTAAGATAAAATTTTTTAATCTGAAAAAGTATTTCAGAATAGGAAACTAAGGGAGATATTTTTAATTCTCCCTTAATCCCATGAGTAGTTAATATCTTAGCAATAGGTATTAACACTATTCGATAATTTCTAATACTACTCTTTTACGAAGCTTACTTGAAGCTGCACCAAGAATAGTCCTTATAGCTTTAGCTGTCCTTCCTTCTTTTCCTATGATTTTACCAAGATCCTCTTTTGCTACTTTTAATTCAATTACAGAAGTTTGTTCTCCTTCTATCTCATTAATCTGCACAGCATCTGGATTATCTACTAACACCTTAGCAATGTGCTCCACCAACTCTCTGAGTTTACTCATCCTTTCCCCCTTTCGAATCTCTTATTTAAGCTTTCCTATCCACTTTTATCCCTATTTTTCTAAGAAGTGCTCTAACTGTTTCTGTAGGTTCTGCTCCTTTTTCAAGCCACTTTTTTACTTTTTCTTCATTTACATTAAATTCAAAAGGTTCTTTTAAAGGATCATAATACCCTAAAATATCTAAAAACTTGCCATCTCTTGGTGCATGAGAATCAGCAACAACTACTCTGTAAAATGGTCTTTTTTTTCTACCGAACCTCATTAATCTAATTCTTACAGGCACCTATCTTCCTCCTTTAATAATTTTTAATTTTTTTATTTTAACACTCTTTCCCTCATTGACAATTTTTATTGCATTCCCATCAATCTTCTTATCATATTTTGGAATCTTCCAGGAGATCTCATCTGCTTAAGGAGTTTTAACATTTCTTCATAACTTCTTAAAAGCTTATTCACATCTTGCACAGTAGTGCCACTACCTTTAGCAATTCTTCTTTTTCTACTGGCATTTATAATCTTTGGATTTCTTCTTTCTTCTTTGGTCATAGAATTAATAATTGCCTCCATCTTCACCAGTTCTTTCTCGTCAAACTCTATTTCCTTAAGTTTTCTTCCGATTCCAGGAAGAAATTCAAGCACATCTCTAATAGAACCTAATTTTTTCATCTGACGAAGTTGCTCTCTTAAATCTTCCAGATCAAATTCAAGCTTTTTAATTTTTTTCTCAAGTTCCTTAGCTTTTTTTATATCAAAAGCTTCTTGAGCCTTCTCTATTAGTGTTAACATATCTCCCATTCCAAGAATTCTTCCAGCAAGCCTTTCAGGATAAAAAATTTCTAAAGCATCAAGTTTTTCTCCGGTTCCTAAAAATTTAATAGGACATCCTGTGACCTCTTTTATAGAAAGTGCTGCACCACCCCTTGCATCTCCTTCTATTTTAGTAAGAATTATTCCTGTTATACCTACTCTTTCATTAAAGGTTTTAGCTACATTTACTGAATCTTGACCCATCATAGCATCAGCTACAAGTAAAACTTCAGAAGGATTAAAAGTCTGTTTTAGTTCTGTCAGTTCCTGCATTAACTTTTCATCAATATGAAGTCTTCCTGCAGTATCTATAATCACTATATCTCTTCCATTACTTTTAGCCATTTCTATAGCTTTTTTAACTATCTCTAAAGGCTTTTCTTCAGGTTGAGCTTCATAAAAGGGAACATCAACTTTTTGAGCCAAAACTTTTAGTTGCTCAATTGCTGCAGGACGATAAATATCAGCTGAAACAAGCAAAGGATGATGTCCTTTTTTCTTTAAAAATCTTGCGAGTTTAGCAGCAGTTGTTGTTTTACCAGAACCTTGAAGACCTGCTAAAAGGATTTTAGCTGGTCTTGGTCCTCCTAAGTCTAAACCTTTAGCTTCACCTCCCAAAGTTTTTACCAATTCTTCATACACTATTTTTACTATTTGCTGAAATGGAGTAAGACTTTCTATTACCTCAGAGGAGAAAGCCCTTTCTTCAACACGACTAATAAAATTTTTAACTACTTTATAGTTTACATCAGCTTCTAAAAGTGCTAAACGAATCTCTCTTAATCCTCTTTTAATATCATTTGAATCAAGTTTGCCTTTTTCTTTAAATTTTTTAAAAGCCTCTTCTAATCTCTCACTTAAACCTTCAAACATAGCTTTTATATTCCTTTATTATCTTTCTCAAAACTAAACAAAAAATTAACACATCTTTTACTTTTTACAAGAAAAAAATATTTTTAAAGTGTTTTAAATAAATTTTTTT
>QNAZ01000148.1 GCA_003641645.1 Thermodesulfobacteriota bacterium | reverse complement strand
GCATTATTCATTGTAACTGGTAATTTAATTGGAGGAAAAACAGGAGCAACTATTGCTTTATTTATAGCTTTAACAATGAATTTAATAGCTTATTTTTATTCGGATAAATTTGTATTAGCATCAAGTGGTGCTATCCCTGTAGAACGTAATCAAGATCCTGAATTACATGCTATAGTGGAAGAAGTTGCCAGAAGAGCAGGCATTCCTAAGCCAAGAGTATATATGATTCCTGTTGAAACTCCTAATGCTTTTGCCACTGGAAGAAATCCTAAAAATGGAGTTGTAGCTGTAACTGCAGGGTTAAGAAAACTTTTAACTTCAGAAGAATTAAAAGGTGTTATAGCTCATGAAATTGCTCATATAAAAAATAGAGATATTTTAATTTCTACTATTGCTGCAGTATTAGTAGGTGCTATTACTTATTTAGCTCATATGGCTCAATGGGCTCTTATATTTGGCGGATTTCATAGAGATGAAGAAGATAATGGAAATCCTTTAAGTTTTGTAGCAACTCTTATTGCTATTATTATAGTTCCTATAGCTGCTACTCTTATTCAACTTGCTATAAGTAGAAGTAGAGAATTTTTAGCTGATGAAACAGGAGCTAAAATTATTAAAAATCCTCGAGCTTTAGCCAAGGCTCTTGAAAAATTAGAGAACTGGAATAGAGCATATCCAATAGATGTAAATCCTGCTCATGCCCAAATGTATATTGTGAATCCTCTTTCAAGTAAAAGTTTATTTAAACTATTTTTAACTCATCCTCCTATTGAAGAAAGAATTGCTAAACTTATGAAGATGGCTAAAGAGGGTATTTAGGAGTCCGGTTGTCCTTAGAAATATTTTCGTTTTTAAAGAATCTTCTTTCTTACTTAAAACCTTTTTGGAAAAAATTTTTCTTAGGTGTAATATTTGCTATTTTAGCATCAGGTATAACTGGTCTTAGCACTTGGGCAATAAAACCTATATTTAATTTTGTATTTGTAGAAAAGAATTATGAATACTTTAAAATTGTTCCTCTATTTTTGATCCTTGTTTTCAGTTTAATTGGATTTCTTTCTCTTCTTCAAGCTTATTTTATGAAAGCAGTTTCTATAGGGGTTATAAATCTTATTAGACTTAATTTATTTAGAAAATGTTTGTATATTCCTGTAGAAAAATTGAGTAAATATGGAGCCGGGCAAACCATTTCACGTGTTATAAATGATACAATCCAAATAGAACCTATTTTAGGATATAGTTTCCAAAATATTATCAAAGAATTTTTTACAGTTTGTGTTTTATTGGGAGTAGCTTTTTATCAAAAGTGGGATCTAACATTAATTGCTTTTTCTACAATTCCTATAGTTATTATAGGAGCTAAAATATTAGGAGTGAAAACACGAAAAGCAAGAAAATTGGCTCAGTCTGCAACAGGAGAATTAACCCAAAAAATGAACGAAATTGTAAATGGAATTAAAGAAATAAAGATAAGTGGATCTTATGAAAAGGTGATAGAATTGTTTTCTAAAGAATTAAATAGATTTTATAGATGGAGTTTAAAAATTACAAAATATAGAGAAGGTTCTAAAAGTTTAGTTGATATAGTAACAGGTCTTGGAGGGGCATTAGTAATAGGCTATGGAGGATATCTTATTATAAAGAATGTTATTACTCCTGGGGGATTTTTATCGGTTCTAACTGCAATTCTTCTTATTTTTAATCCTATTAGAAAACTGGCAAGGTCTTACACAGGTTTAAAAGAAGCTCAAGGAGCTTGGATAAGAATTCAGGAAGTAATGGAATTGGAAGAAGAAAAAGGAGGTAAGCTCACAGCTTTTCCTCCTCAAAAAGGATTTCATTTTGAAAATGTTTTTTTCAAATATGCACCACATTTGCCATATGTTTTAAATGGAATTAATCTTTTTATTCCTGCAAACCAAGTAATAGCTTTTGTAGGACCAAGTGGCTCTGGAAAGACCACTTTGGTATCTTTATTACCTCGATTTTATGATCCACAAAAAGGGACTGTATATTTAGACGATATACCTTTAAAAGATTTTAATATTTGGGATCTCAGAAAATTTTTTGGTATAGTTTTACAGGAACCTTTTCTTTTTAACCTTTCTATTTGGGAAAATTTAATATTAGTAAAACCTGAAGCTACAAAAGAAGAAGTAATAGAAGCGTGTAAATTAGCTATGGCTCATGAATTTATTAAAGAACTACCTAAGGGGTATGAAACTGTTCTTGGTGAAGAAGGATTTTCTTTATCTGGAGGACAAAAACAACGTTTAGCCTTGGCAAGAGTTTTTTTAAAAAAACCTCCTATTATTATTCTTGATGAAGCAACGAGTCAACTTGATAGTCTTACAGAAACAGCTATTCATTCAGCTTTAGATAAGTTTAGAGGTTCTCATACTATCATTATCATAGCACATAGACTTTCTACTGTTAAAAAAGCTGATAAAATTTTTCTTCTTGAACAGGGAAAAGTTATTGCAGAAGGAACCCATGAAGAATTATTAGAAAAATCACCTCTTTATCAAAATCTTTATAAAACTTTCCACAAAGATTAATTTCTTATTAACTCTTCTAAAGTTTTTTTTACTTCTTCAGGTTTAATTTTAGCCATGCATTTCCAATCTTTACATTTTTTCTTAAAACAAGGACTACAAGGTAGAGAACTTTTAAAAATTTTATAGTTGCCAGCCCAAGGACCTGTTCTTTCTGGAGAAGTTGGTCCAAAAAAAGCAATAGTTGGTTTTTTAAAAGCTGAAGCTATATGCATAGGACCTGTATCCACAGTTACTACAGCTTTAGAATCTTTTATTAAAATAGAAAGTTCTTTTAAAGATAGCTTCCCAACTAAAGAATAAACATAAGGATATTTTCTTTCTATTTCTTGTGCCCAAGATTTAAGTTCTAAATCTGAGGAACTTCCTGTAATAAAGATATCAAAATTCTCAGCTATTTCTTTACAAATCTCAATAAGTCTTTCCCAGTATGAAAAAAGCCACCACTTAGTCCTCCAACGGGCAGAAGGAATAAAAACTATATAGGGTTTTCTAATAAATTCTAAAT
>QNAZ01000147.1 GCA_003641645.1 Thermodesulfobacteriota bacterium | reverse complement strand
TTATAAGATAAAATTATTATCTCTTGTAAAGTTTAAAAAAGTTTTTAAAATTAAAGAAAATTATGAAAAATAAAGAAGTAGCTGATATTTTTAACAAAGTAGCAGCTCTTTTAGAAATAAAAGGAGATAATCCATATAGAATAAGAGCTTATCAAAAAGCAGCTCAAACTATTGAAGCACTTACTGCAGATGTAGAAGAATTAGCAAAGCAAGGAAAATTAGAGAAATTACCAGGAATTGGTCCTGATTTAGCAAGTAAAATTAAAGAGATTTTAAAAACAGGAACACTTCCACTTTATGAAGAACTTAAAAAAGATATTCCTTTAATATTATTAAATTTTTTGGAAATTCCTGGTCTTGGTCCTAAAAAAGTAAAGGTTCTTTATGAAAAATTAGGAATTACTAATATAGAAGAATTAGAAAGAGCTTGTAAAGCACATAAAATAGCTAAACTACCTGGTTTTGGATGGAAAACAGAAGAAAATATTTTAAAAGGAATAAAGCTTTTCAGAGAAAAAACAGGAAGAAAACCCTTAGGGGAGATTTTATCTTTAGCAGAAGAAATTATAGAAACTTTAAAAAAAGAAAGTCCTGTTGAAAATATTGCTGTAGCAGGAAGTATTCGGAGAAGAAAGGAAACAGTAAAGGATATAGATATTCTTATTACTTCAATTCAACCAGAAAAAGTAATGAAAAAAGTTACAGAACTTTCTTTAGTTGAGGAAGTAATAGCTTTTGGAGAAACTAAAACCAGTGTAAGGCTTAAAACAGGTATTCAAATGGATGTGAGAGTGGTAGAGCCAGATTCCTGGGGAGCAGCACTTGCTTATTTTACAGGATCAAAAGCTCATAATATAAGAGTTAGAGAATTAGCTTTAGAAAAGGGATTAAAAATAAATGAATATGGAGTGTTTAAAGGGGATACAAAGATTGCAGGAAAAACAGAGGAAGAGGTATATGCTTCTGTGGGATTACCTTTTATTTATCCGGAATTAAGAGAAGATAGAGGAGAAATAGAAGCTGCTCTTCATGGAAGGTTGCCTAAACTGGTAGAATATAATGAAATTTTAGGTGATGCTCATGTTCACTCTAAATACAGTGATGGCACTGCGAGTTTAGAAGAAATAATGGCTAAAGCTGAAAAATTAGGACTTTCTTGGGTAGCGGTTTGCGATCATTCTCAAGGATTAAAAGTAGCAGGTGGTCTTTCTATTGAAGACCTATTTAAAAAGAAAAAACACATAGAAGAATTAAATAAACGTTCTTCAAAAGTTAAATTAATTTTTGGTTCAGAGGTTGATATACTTTCTGATGGGACCTTAGATTATCCTGATGAAATTTTAGCTGAAATTGATTATGTTGTCGCAGCTATACATACAGGGTTTCAACAAAGTGAAGAACAGATTACAAATAGGATTATATCAGCTTTAAAACATCCTTTAGTTCATGCTATTGCACATCCTACAGGAAGGGTAATAGGAGAAAGAGAACCTTATGCTGTTAATATACCCAAAATTTTAGAAATAGCAGCTCAATATGGCAAGGCTTTAGAAATAAATGCCTATTATAAAAGACTTGATCTTAATGATATAAATACAAGAGCAGCTAAAGAAAAAGGAATACCTTTAATCATAGGAACAGATACTCATTTTATAGATCAAATGGAATATTTACATTTAGGAACTGCAGTTGCAAGAAGAGGATGGTGTGAAAAGAGTGATGTTTTAAATACTTTAACTTATGAAGAATTTATGGCTTGGCTTAAAAAAGTAAGAAATCAGTCCTAAAAATAACCTTGCAATATTTAGAACTCAAAGAAATCTATACTCATAATCTAAAAGGATTTGATTTAAAAATACCTTTAAATTCTTTAGTTGTTATTACTGGTCCTTCTGGATCTGGAAAAAGCTCTTTGGCAATTGATACCATTGCTGAAGAAGGTAAAAATAGACTTTTCCAAATACTAAATTACTCTCAAGAAACAGCTCTCAATGTGTTTCCTAAAGCAAAATTTATTTCTTCTATACCACCTATAATTGCACTAACACAAGGAATTAAAAACTGGCATCCTTATAAAACTGTAGGAGAATTTCTTTCAGTATATCAAGCTTTAAGATTACTTTTTGAAGAATATGGAGAATATAAATGTCCTCACTGTGGAGAATTCAATAAAGTTACTAATTTAAATCAAATCATAAGGTGGTATCAAACTTTAAAAGAAGGAGAAAAATTTTATTTTCTTCTTCCTCTCACAGAATGCACTCCTAAGGCTTTAGAATTTCTCGTTTCTCAAGGTTATACTAAATATATAGTAGATGATAAAGAAATAGATTTATCTGAAGAAAAAATACCAGCTAAATTTAATAAAATCTATCTTTTACTTGATAGAATGGTAAAAGAAAAAAAAGATATTGAAAGGTTTATAGAAAACCTGAGGATAAGTTTTAACTTAAATCAGGGCAGAATAATTTTAAGATTTAAAAATGGAGATGAATACTTTTTTAACTTAAGACCTGTATGTTTGAAATGTGGAACTCAACTTTTAACTGAATGGATAAGATGTAAAGCTTGTAAAGGTTATGGTTATAAAGAAAAGATAATTTGTGAAGCTTGCAGAGGATTTAAAATAGATTCTACAATATTAGAGAGTAAGCTTTTTGGAAAAACTATAAAAGATTGGCTAAATCAATCTATAGAAGAATTTTGTAACTCCTTAAAGGAATTAAAAATTTCTAAAAATTTGAAACCTTGGTTTGATTCACTTTTTTATAAATTAGAAAAAGCTTTATTTTTAGAAATAAATTATTTGAAACTTTCAACCCCTGTTTTTCATTTATCAATAGGTGAAAGAAAACTTTTAGAATTACTTCTTATTTTTGGTATTAATTTAAATAGGGTGCTTTATATATTAGATGAACCTACAATTGGATTAGACATAAGGAAAAAACAGAAATTGCTTAAGCTTTTGAGAGAAGTGATAAAAAATGATAATTCTATAATTTTAGTAGAGCATGATCCTTTTATTATTCTAAATGCTGATTTTATAATAGAACTTGGGCCAGAAGGAGGTGGGA
>QNAZ01000146.1 GCA_003641645.1 Thermodesulfobacteriota bacterium | reverse complement strand
TTTAAGTGAAAAACAATATTTTATTATTTTATTATAGTGCTTGTAATTTCTTATAAAACAAACAAGGATTTATGAAAAGGAAGTCTCATTTTTTATTATCTATATAAAAAATGCTTTCTATTTGTTAGCTTATTATACAAAGATTAGTTTATTTAAAACTGCTGGACTTCTATATTTTATACTAATTGCAGTTGCTTTTTATTATACCCTCTGAGATAAAAAATTCTGCTTGATTTTTTAATAAATATATAATTATAAAATTATAAAATAAAGTGGGCTGAAGTTTGAGGAAGAGGGGTGAAAATCCCCCGCTGCCCCGCAGCCGTGACCGGGGACGAAAGCCGCTTGGGCTAAGTTTTTTGGCTTAGCCGACAAGCCACTGGAGGGAATTTCCCTCTGGGAAGGTGCGGTGAGTAGGATGATCCGGAAGCCGGAAGACCGCTTCAGCCCAAAAAAACCCGAGGGGGTGAATCAATCATCCTGTAAAATTCATTAATTCTTAAATTTTTTTAAACCAAAAACTTTAAATCCTTATAAGGAGGAAGATTATGAAAAATCCTTATATAAGAGGTATTTTTAAATTTTTCTTTATAATTTTTTCTTTTCTTACAAACTTTCTTTCAGGATAAAACTTTAGCTTACGAAAAAGTAGAAGAACTACCTCAAGTAGTCATTACAGCAAGCAAAATCACTGAACCTTTAGCTGAAGTTACAAGTGACGCTATTATAATTACTAAAGAAGAAATTGAAAAAATGAATGCACATTTTGTAACAGAAGTATTAAGAACTATTCCAGGAATATATGTTAAGCAATTAGGAAGTCCAGGCAAACAAGCTTCTGTGTTTTTAAAAACCTCTACTAAGTCAGGAGACTTACTTGTTATGATAGATGGAATAAAGGTAAACAGTCCTACTACAGGAGATTTTGACTTTTCAAGTTTAAGTGTAGATGAGATAGAAAGAATTGAAATTATAAATGAACCACAAAGCACTCTTTATGGTTCTGAAGCTATGGCAGGAGTTATAAATATTATTACAAAAAAGGGAAAAGGTAAACCAAGAATGAATTTTTCTTTAGAAGGGGGCTCTTATGGAACTTATAAACCTGCTTTTAATTTATCTGGTGGAACAGAGAAAATTGATTATAGAGTAACAACATTTTATTACAAAAATGATGGATTCTCAGCCTACAAAGATGGTGATGAAAAAGATGGATATAAAAATGCTTTTATTTCAGGAAAATTCGGATTTAGACCGTGTGGAAAATTAGAACTTGAATTTTTAGGAAGATACTATTATGCTCGCAATGAAATTGATTTCGGAACAGAGGATGGTCTTAGCATATATAAAGATGATCCTGATTGTATACAACGAAATTATCATTTATTAATCTCAGGAAAGTTAAAATTATACCTTACCTCTAATTGGAAACAAATTTTAACTGTTTCCAAAGTAAGAAATCTCATTAAAACTTCAGATCCTGATGATGTATTTAAATGGTATAGTTCTAAAATTGTTCCTGCAATTTATATCCTTGACTGGCAACATAACCTTTTTCTTTCAAAAAATTTTATCTTTATTATAGGAACTGAGTATAGAAAAGAAAAAGGAAAATATGAAGGTTCTACTACCTATGATGAAGATATTGAAAATAAAGCTATTTATATGAATAGTAAAATCAAACTTTTAAATAATAATTTAATATTAAATGGAGGTATAAGATACGATAATCATCAAACCTTTGGTAAAAAAAACAACTTATAGAATTGGGTTTCTTTACAATATAATGCCATATGCTTTAAAAATAAAAGCAAATTATGGAACCGCTTTTAAAGCTCCTACTTTAAATGATCTTTTTTGGCCTAATACAGGATGGGCAATGGGTAACCCTGATCTTAAATCAGAAAAATCTTGGGCTTGGAATGCAAGGTTGATACAATAGGCACCAATTTCTCTAAGAAGCTAGGTAAAAGAATTTATGATATAATAAAATTCAATGGAAAAAAAAGTAGGAAAACTTTATATTGTATCTTTACCTATTGGTAATCTAAAAGATATTACTCTCAGGGCTTTAGAGATTTTAAAATCAGTAAAATACATTGCATGTGAAGATACAAGATCTCTTAAAAAACTTATTAATTATTATCAGCTTGGAACAAAAAAACCTATAAGTCTTTATAAGGATATAGAAAAAAAGAAAACAGAAAAAGTTTTAGCTCTTATTGATAAAGGTTTAGATGTTGCTTTAGTTAGTGAAACAGGAACACCTGTTATTTCGGATCCAGGAGCTTATTTAATTAGACTTGCGCATGAAAGGGGTATAAAGGTTATTCCTGTTCCTGGAGTTTCTGCTTTAACCTGTGCATTAAGTGTAAGTGGAATAAGCCTTGATAAAGGCTTTATCTTCCTTGGATTTCTTCCCAGAAAAAAGTCAGAGCAAAAAGAGATTTTAGAAAATTTGCCCAAGAATTTACCTATTGTTATTTTTGAAGCACCACATCGCATGTCCAAAACTATTGAAAACCTTCTTGAGATATTAGGAAATAGGAAGTGCTTTCTTGCAAGGGAGTTAACCAAAATACATGAAGAACTCTTATGGACTGATTTAAAGAGCCTTAGTGAAAGAGAAGAATTTTTAGGAGAAATAACCCTTATAATTATGCCGGAAAATCAGGAAAAAGTTCAGAAAGTAGATTGGCAAATAATTAAAAGGGAAATAAAAAAATTGGAATCCCAAGGATTAAAAAGCAAAGAAATAGCAAAAATCTTAGCTAAAAAATATAATCTTTCTGCAAAAATTCTTTATAATTTTATGAAATAGAAGAATAAGAAGCAGGAAAATTGAGACGTTCTGGATGTTCTTTTAAAAATTTTTCTATTTCTTCAAAAAAAGCAGGTAAGAGTTCTTTTTCAGGAACTTTACGAATGATTTTCCCTTTTTTAAATATAATACCTACCCCTTTTCCTCCTGTAATCCCAAGATCAGCATGTTTTGCTTCTCCTGGCCCATTTACCACACAACCCATTACAGCTAACTTAAGATTCGCTTTTATATTTCTTGCCCAGTTTTCTACT
>QNAZ01000145.1 GCA_003641645.1 Thermodesulfobacteriota bacterium | reverse complement strand
TTTTTCTCCCATAAGTTTTTTAATATAACCTTTAGCTTTATTTAAAGCTCTTTCTACTTCCTGAGTTTCACCTTTATATACTCTAAAGTAAATAATTGCTTTTTTTAAATCGTCACCGATTTTAACTTCTGTAATAGTTATAAGCTGTTTAAATATAGGATCATTTAATTCATGCATAATTATTTCTGAAACAACTTCCTGTAATAGACTGGCAACCTTTTTAGATCTATAAGACATTAGATTTTTAATAAGAAATGAAATCAATTTCTGCTTTAATAATTTCTAATCTCCCGTCATTTTGAATAAAATTTAAAATAGAGGTGAGTTTGCTATCAACAAATTTTTGATCTTTTCCTACCACACTTATTCCGAGAGTTGCTCTTTGCCAAAGATCATGTCCATCAACCTCAGCTAAAGAGATTTTTTTAAATTTAGATTCTATTTTATGAAGGAGAGCTTTTAGTATTTGTCTTTTAGATTTTAAAGAATTTGGTTCAGGAAAATAAATTTCAATTTTGACTATACCTACTACCATTTTAGAAAATTTTATAGTTCTTGAGCTACTTCTTTTATTTCAAAAGCTTCTATTATGTCTCCTTCTTTTATATCCTGAAAATTTTCTATTCTTAATCCACATTCATATCCTGCTGAAACTTCTTTTACATCTTCTTTAAAGCGTTTTAAAGAGCCTATATTTCCTGTAAAAATTACAACACCATCTCTTATTACTCTTACTCTATTATTTCTATGTATTGTTCCTTCTTTTACATAGCAACCAGCAACAATACCGACTTTAGGAATTTTGAAAGTAGCTCTTACTTCTGCAATTCCTGTAATTTGTTCTTCAAGCTTAGGCTCAAGAAGACCAGCCATAGCTTTTTTGACATCGTCAAGAAGTTGGTAAATTACATCATAGAATTTGATATCTACTCTTTCATTTTTAGCAATATTCTTTGCATTAGAAGTTGGTTTAACATTGAAACCTATTACTATAGCATTTGAGGCTGAGGCAAGCATTACATCACTTTCTGAGATTGCTCCAATTCCTGCACGAATAATATTTATTTTTACTTTATCAGTAGAAAGTTTCAATAAAGATGATTGCAAAGCTTCTAAAGTTCCTTGGGTATCTGCTTTTAATACAATATTCAACTCTTTTATTTCTCCTTCTTTAAGTTTTTCAAAAAGTTTTTCTAAAGAAATTTTAGCCTCTTTTGCGATTTCAGCCTCACGAGCTTTTCTTTGACGATACTCTGCAACTTTTCTTGCTTTTTCTTCCTCATCAAGCACAATAAAATCATCTCCTGCTTGAGGAACCTCTTCAAATCCCAATATTTCAACAGGAATAGATGGGGTAGCGATTTTAACCCTATTTCCATAACTATCAAACATAGCTCTTACTCTTCCATAAGTAAGTCCTGCTACAAAAACATCTCCTTCTTTTAAAGTTCCTTCTTGGATAATAACTGTTGCTACAGGACCTCTACCTTTATCAAGTTTACTTTCTATAATTCTTCCTCTGGCAGGTCTATCATAGGCTGCTTTTAATTCAAGCATTTCTGCTTGTAAAAGAACAAGTTCTAAAAGATCTTCTATACCTATCTTTTTCTTAGCAGAAATATTAGTTACTAAGGTATCTCCTCCCCAATCTTCAGGAACAAGTCCTAATTCAGCTAATTGAGATTTAACCCTTTCAGGATTAGCATCGGGTTTATCAATTTTATTTATTGCAACTACAATTGGAACTTTAGCAGCTTTAGCATGTTCAATAGCTTCTTTGGTTTGTTCCATAACTCCGTCGTCTGCTGCTACAACCAAAATAACTATATCCGTAACCTGAGCCCCTCTTGCTCTCATAGAAGTAAAAGCTTCATGTCCAGGTGTATCAATAAAAGTTATAATTCTTCCATCTTCTAATTTTACTGTATAAGCACCTATATGCTGGGTAATTCCTCCAGCTTCTCTACTTACCACATCAGTTTTTCTTATAGCATCAAGTAAAGTGGTCTTCCCATGATCAACATGACCCATTACTGTAACTACTGGGGGTCTGGGTTTTAATTCTTCTGGAGATGGTGGTGTATACTTTAAAAGAATTTCTTCTTCAATTGGGGCTTTTTCTACTTGATATCCAAATTCATCAGCTAAAATTGCTGCAGTATCAGCATCTATAGATTGATTAGCAGTAATAGGCATACCCATTTGCAAAGATTTTTTAATAAGTTCACCTATTTTTACACCCATTAATTTAGCCAGTTCACTAACTTGAATAGTCTCATAAATTTTAATTTTCCTTTCTTTAGGAGGAAGAGTAGGCGGTCTTTCTGGAACTTTTTCAGGTTTTTCTTTTGTTTTTTTAACTTTCTCTTCAGTTTCTTCTATTTCTTTTTCTTCAAAAAGAGCTGTTGGTTCTTCTTCTAAAAAGAATTCTTCTAATTCTTCTCTTTCTTCTTTAGCTTTTTTAGGAATTCCTGGTTTTTTCTTTGCTTTTCTTTTTTCTTTAAATTCAAATTCTTTAGTCTTTTTTTTCTTTTTAATTTCCTCTTTTTCAGGTTTAGGAGGTTTTTCAGGAATTTCTTCTTTTGCTACAGGAGGAGCTTCTATTTTTGGTTTAAAAGGTTTTTCCTTTCTCGGTTTAAAATCTGTAACTACACGTTTTTCATGATGAGGTTTTACTTCTCTTTTAAATTCTTCTAAAGGCTTTTCTTTTTCAACTTTTTCTTCAAGTTTTACACTTTCTTTTTCAGGAGTTTCTTTTTCCGAAATAGCTGGAATTTCAACAGGTTCAGCCTTTGCTGCTTCAGGTTTCTCTATTTTTTTCTTTTTTATGATTATTTTTTTCTTTTTAGGTTTTTCTAATAATTCAGGTTCTAAGATTTCTGAAATAGTGCTTTCAGCAAGATCTGCTTTATGTTTTTCAATTTCTTCCCTTTTAATAATGATGAAATTAGATTTTTTATTAAAGATTTCTCTTATTCTTTGAGCTTCACTTTCATTTACAGAAGAAGCTATTGTTTTTACAGCAAAACCCTCTTCCTGAAGCTCTTTAAGAAGCTCTTTTGGATCTAATTGTAATTCTTTAGCTAATTC
>QNAZ01000144.1 GCA_003641645.1 Thermodesulfobacteriota bacterium | reverse complement strand
GTATAAAAATAAAGGAATTATTGCTAATCCTAATTGTTCTACTATTCAAATGGTAGTTGCTTTAAAACCTTTGCATGATTATGGAAAAATAAAAAGAGTTGTAGTAAGCACTTATCAAGCAGTTTCTGGGGCTGGTCAAAAAGCTATAAATGAATTAGAAGCTCAAGTTAGAGCTTGGTGTCAAGGAACCGATATGCCCCCTGCTAAACATATACCTCAAATTATAGCCTTTAATTGTGTTCCTCATATAGATGTATTTCTTTCTAATAGGTATACAAAAGAAGAAATCAAAATGGTAGAAGAAACAAAAAAAATAATGGAAGATCCTAATATAAAAGTTACTGCAACTACTGTAAGAGTGCCTGTATTTTATGGACATGCTGAATCTATAAATATTGAAACAGAAAAAAAGATAAGTGTAGAAAAAGCTATAGAACTTTTAAAGAATGCTCCAGGGGTAGTGGTATTGGACAATCCTGACGAAAAACTTTATCCTCTCCAAATTAAAGTTGCTGGAAAAGATGAGGTTTTTGTAGGAAGAATAAGAGAAGATTTTTCTATAGAAAATGGTCTTAATCTTTGGGTAGTTGCTGATAATTTAAGGAAAGGTGCAGCTACCAATGCAGTTCAAATTGCAGAGCTTTTAATTAGAGATTATTTATAAATGGAAATCTTTGTTGAAAAAAATGCTCTTTCTTTTCAATTAGTTAAAGATGTTTTAAAAAATTATTCAGTTAAAATTATCTCTTCTTATGAAGATTTTAAATGGGAAACTAAATCTTTTCCTGAACTCATTTCTTTGGGCAAAAAACGGTTATTTTTAATTTATTATAAAGGAAAATTTTTTAGAAAATGTCCTGGAACTAAAGTTTATTTCTGTTGCGGATACAAAATATTCCACTTTGGAGAAGGATGTCCCTTAGATTGCAGTTATTGTATATTACAACTTTACTTAAATAGACCCGGACTTAAAATTTGGGCAAATTTAATAGAAGATGGTCTACCAGAATTAAAAAAAATTTTAAATGAATATAAAGAGAAAAAGCAGGTTTTAAGGATAGGAACAGGAGAATTTGCTGATAGTTTAGCTTTAGAATCAATCTGTAATGTATCTGAAATTTTGATAAATTTTTGGCAGGATGTTAATCCTTTAGCTGTGCTTGAATTAAAAACTAAAGTAGCTATTTCAGAAAACTATTTTTCTAAATTTAAACCTGATCCAAGAATCATTTTTGCTTGGTCTGTAAATACAGAAAAGATTGTTAAAGAAGAAGAAAAAGGAGCTGCATCTTTGAAAAAGCGTTTAGAAAGTGCCCAAAAAGCTATAAAATACGGATTCACAGTGGCTTTTCATTTTGATCCTATTATTTTTTATGAAGATGCAGAAAAAGAATATCCTCAGGTTTTAGAAAAAATTTTAAATTCTATACCTCTTGAAAAAATAGCTTGGATTAGTCTCGGAACCCTGAGATATCCTAAAGATTTAAAATCTTTAGCAGAAAGTAGATTTCCAAAAACCAAAATTTACTCTCAAGAATTTATAGAAGGTTTAGATGGAAAAAAACGTTATTTTATAGATTTAAGAAGAAAACTTTATAATTCTTTCAAAAAAATAATTGATGAAACAAAAGATTTAGTTACTTTTTATTTTTGTATGGAAGGAGAAAGAATGTGGGAAGAGGTATTGGGGAAAAAAATAAATTCTTCTTTTCAAGTTAAAACTCTTCTTGACAGAGTTGCTTTAAATCTTTGTTCTGGTAAAACTAAATTAAATCTGGGGGATTTAAATGAGAAATGATGGAAGAGCTTTTGATGAAATAAGACCTATTAATTTTATACCTAACTTTTTAAAAAATCCTTTAAGTTCAGTGCTTGTTGAATTTGGTAACACCAAGGTCTTATGCACAGTAAGTTTAGATGAAAAAGTACCTCCTTTTTTAAAAGGAACTGGGACTGGTTGGATTACTGCAGAATATGCTTTTATTCCTGGAGCCACTACAGAAAGAACACCTCGTGAAATCATGGGTAGAAAAGGAAGATCTATGGAAATTCAAAGGCTCATAGGAAGAACCTTAAGAGGAGTTGTAGATTTAAGCAAACTTGGAGAAAGAACTCTTTGGGTAGATTGTGAAGTTTTAAATGCAGATGGAGGAACAAGAAGTGCTTCTGTTACAGGAGCTTTTATTGCTTTAAAGCTTGCTATAAAAAGGCTTATTGAAAGAGAGATTATCAGTGAAGATCCTATCTTAGAGTATTTAGCAGGTATTAGTGTAGGTAAAATAAGTGATAAATATTATTTAGACCTTAATTTCCAAGAAGATATAATAGCTGAAGTTGATGCCAACTTTTTTATGACTGAATCAGGAAAAATTATTGAGATACAAGCTACAGCAGAAAAAACACCCTTTTCATGGGAAGAATTTACTATTATGAAAGATCTTGCTTTTAAAGGTATTTCTGAGTTAATAAAAAAACAAAAAGAGGTATTAGAAAATGAATAATCAAATATTATTGATTGCAACTTCTAATTTAAACAAAGCAAGAGAAATAAGTGAAGCTTTAAAAGATTTTTCTTTAGAAATAAAGACTTTAAAAGATTTTTGTGAAATAAAACCACCAGAAGAAACAGGTAAAACCTTTTTTGAAAATGCTTATCTTAAAGCTAAATATTATGCAAAAAAAACAGGACTAATGTGTTTAGCTGATGATTCAGGATTAGAGGTAGATATTTTAAATAAAGCACCAGGAATATATTCTTCAAGATTTGCTGGAGAAAATGCTACTGATGAGGAAAATAATGAGAAACTCCTTGAGCTTCTAAAAGGGGTTCCTTTAGAAAAAAGAAAAGCTCGGTTTGTTTGTGTTATAATAGTTTATCATCCTATTGGTAAATATATTAAAACTGAAGGTATTTGGGAAGGATTCATAGGGTTTAAACCAAAGGGATCTCATGGTTTTGGATATGATCCCATTTTTTTGGTTCCTGAATATGATTATCAGAAAACAGCAGCTGAACTTTCTATTGAAGAAAAAAATAAAATAAGTCATAGAGGAAAAGCTTTAGCAAAACTTAAAGAAGTTTTTCCTGAATTTCTAAAGTCTATAAAATAACATAT
>QNAZ01000143.1 GCA_003641645.1 Thermodesulfobacteriota bacterium | reverse complement strand
GAATTAAAAATAAAGGCAATCTTTTTATCAAATCTACTGCTTCCAAGGTCAGATACTCAAGGTTTCCTGGTCCCATTCCTATTAAATAAACCTTTTTTACCATTCTTTCATCCTTAAAAGGGCATTAATTACTGCACAAGTAGCTGGGCTTCCTCCTTTTCTACTGATATTGGTAATAAAAGGAAAGTCTTGTTTAGAAAGGAGAATTTTTGACTCTAAAGCCTTTACAAATCCCACTGGCATCCCTATTACCACTATTTTCTTTTCATTTTTTTGTTTTAAAACCTCTATAGTTTTCAAAAGAGCTGTAGGAGAATTACCTATAGCAATAATGCCAATATTAGGCTCTTTTTTGAGAGCAAGCTCAATTGCTTTTTCTGTGCGAGTAGTTTCAAATTCTTTTATTTCAGAAAGGTAACAAATTACTTTAGAGCTTCCCAAATATTTTTGAGAAATACCGGCTTCTACCATTTTAACATCTACAAGAATGTCCTTCTCATTTTTCAAAGCTTTTAAAGCCTGAGGGATAGCATCTCTGTGAAAAATCATAGTATCTTTATACTCAAAATCTACTGTAGCATGAATAACCCTTTTAATAATTTCTTTTTCCTCTTTTGAAAATAAACTTAAATCTATTTCTTTTTCAATAATTTCCATGCTTTTTTTCTCTATTTCCTCACCTTTAAGTTCTTTTAATTCTTTTATCTTTTCTTTATTAATTTTTGTCATTTTTCCATGAACCTTTAGAGATTTGGGTATATAAAATTTATTAAATGCACATAGCTTGCGATGGTGTTTTTATATTTATATCCTTCATACCATATATTTCCATAAAGATCTTTTACCTTGTAAATCTTTTTAATCTTTTTAAGCTCTCTTACCTTAGTATAATGAAATTCATGTCCTCTAAAAACTATATTTTTTTTAAATAAAAAAGTTTTATCAAGCACCTTTACTTCTCTATAACCTAAGTGAAGTCTATCCATGTTTATTTCCAGAGGAAAAACTCCTACCATAGGATAGCTTTTTCCATTGTAAAAAACCTTTTTAGAAAGATAAATTAAACCTCCACATTCAGCATAAAGGCATTTTCCTTCTTCTGCCCAGTTTTTTATAAACTGTTGCATAATTTTATTTTCAGAAATAGCTTCAATATATAGCTCTGGATAACCTCCTCCAATGTAGATAATATCTACATTATTTGGTAAATTTTTATCATAAAGAGGACTAAAAAATTCAACTTGGAATTTTTCTTTAAGACTATCAAGAAGATGAGTATAATAAAAACAAAAAACAGAATCCATAGCTATAGCTATTTTTTTAAAAGAGACATTTAAAAAAAACTGAGGCTTTGATAAACACATAAAATCTTTTTTAGAACTTAAGGTTAAAAGGGTTTCGAGATCAAAGTTTTTTTCTATTGTTTCTTTTAAATAAGAAATTTTTTCTTCTGTAAAAATTTTATCCTGTGGCATATAAAGTCCCAAGTGTCTTGAAGGGATTTCAAATTCGGGTTTCTTAGGTAGATATCCCAGAACTTTAAAATTTTTTAAGGTTTTAAGAAGTCTTTGAAGATGTCTTTCAGAAGAAACCCGATTTAAAACCAAATAAAGCTCAATACCCTCCTTTTGAAGAAATTTTTTGAATCCTAAGGCAATAGCTTTTACAGTTTCAGCCATACCAAAAACATCAATAACAAGTAGCACTGGAAGCTTAAGTCTTTTTGCAACTTCAAATGTAGAAAAATCTCCGTCAAAAAGTCCCATTACTCCCTCAATTATAGAAATTTCTGCCTTTTTAGCATATTTCCAAAACCAATTTTCAAAATCCTTTTCCATACTAAAGAGATCCAAATTTACAGAAGCAATTCCGCTTATCTGTTTATGCCAGCTTGTGTCTATATAATCTGGTCCTACTTTAAAAGGTTGAATCCTTAGTCCTTTTTCTTTTAAAGCTCTCAGCAATCCTAAAGTAACTATAGTCTTTCCACACCCGCTATGAGTGCCAGCTACAATAAACCCTTTAACCATGCTTTAAGCACTCTTAAAAATTTTTGATTTTCTTTTCTTTTTTTAAGAGATACTCTGATATAATTCTCATTAAGCCCATAAAAGTTATAGCAATTTCTCACAAGAATTCCACTTTTTAACAAATACTTTGTGAGATCAAGTCCTTTTGGTAAATATAAAAGATAAAAATTAGCTACACTTGGAAAAAATTTCACCTTTATTTTTTGTAGTGCCGTCTCTACATACTGTTTTTCCTTTTTAAAAAATTGAAGGCTTTTTTTAATAAAATCTTTATCAGTAAGCAGAAAAATACCTAAAGTTTGAGCAAACATATTTACACTCCAGGGCTCTTTGTAATTTTTTAATCTTTCAATAAGTTTTTCATTACTTACAAGATAACCAAGTCTTAATCCTGCAAGTCCAAAAAATTTGGTAAAAGAACGAAAAACTATTAAATTAGGATAAAAAGTGGCTTCTCTTAAAAGACTTTCTTTCTCACAAAACTCAATAAAAGCTTCATCTATTAGAAAAGTAATATCAGGATAATCCTCAACAATTTCTAAAATTTTATTTTTTTCTATTACCCAGCCTGTAGGATTGTTAGGATTACATAAAAAAACAGCCTGAATTTTTTCTTTTTTTAAAGCTGTCTTAAGTTTTTTTAGAATTTTTTCTTTTTTTAAGTCAAAAATTCGGCTAATTTTTTTTACTCCTGAAATCCTTGTAGCTCTTTCATATTCAATAAAAGTAGGCTCTACAATAAGCACTCTATCAGGAGAAAGAGCTCTTGTAGAAAGATAAATAAGCTCTGTGGAACCATTTCCACAGAGTATAGTTTCTTCTGAAATTTTATATTTTTCTGCTATAATTTTTTTTAGCTGAGTGCATTCAGGATCAGGATATTTATCAAGAAAGATCGAAATTTCTTTAAATACTTTCTGAATTTTTTTTAACACCTCTCTGGAAGTAATTAAAGGATTAGTTGAGGCACTAAGGTCTATAATTTCAGAAGGAGCTTTTTTACATATCTTAGCTACTTTGTAAATATTTCCTCCATGAGGAAGTTCCTTTAAAATATTATCAAATTCTAAATTATTCTTCATAAAAATTTACTCATTAATAAAG
>QNAZ01000142.1 GCA_003641645.1 Thermodesulfobacteriota bacterium | reverse complement strand
ATTAAAAGTAGCTCAGCTTACTAAGCAAAAGGAAAGATTAAAAGAACAAGAAAAAGCTCAAGTTTATAATATAAAAAAATTAACAGTTCGTTTAGCTCAAGTTAAACGGGATAAAAAAAGATATGAAAAACTTTATAAAGATGGATTAATTTCTGCTCATGACTTAGAAGAAATTCAAACACAAGAAAAAGAATTAGAAAATCAAATTTCTGCTACAAAAGCTCAACTTTTAGCTATAAAAAAACAACAAGAAGAAGTTGATAAAAACATAAACCTTGTCTTAAATGAAAAAAATACTGTTCTTGCTTATAAATCCTTTTTAATTTCTTTAGAAGCAAAAAAGAAAAATATAGAAAAACAAAAAGAAGAAGCCAAAGTTTATTATACTTATACAAAACTTTATAGTCCTGTTAATGGAATAATTGCCAAAAAATTTCATTCAGAAGGTGATGTTTTAAATCCAGGAGAACCTGTTTATGCCATAGTTGATCCTAATTCTTTTTATATTCTTGTGTTACTTGAAGAAACAAAACTTAAAGGAGTTAAAAAAGGATGTCCAGCTAAAATCAAGCTTGATGCTTATCCAGATGAGGAATTTGAAGGAGTGGTAGATGAAGTTTTACCAGCATCTGCTGCTACTTTTGCTCTTGTTCCAAGAGATATCTCAGCTGGAGAATTTACCAAACTTGCTCAAAGAATTTATGTAAAAATAAAAATTATAAAAGGTAATAGAAATCTTTTAAAAGTAGGACTTGGTGGAGAAGTAGAAATAAAAAGAATTTTTTAAAAAATGGCTTCGCTTGATAAAAAAGAAGTTCAGATACCTCCTGAAAAAGTTTATACATTAATTACAACAAAAGAAAGAATTTTTATTACTATCTCTGTAATGATAGGCACATTCATGGCTGTTCTCGATACAACCATTGTAGATGTGGTTTTGCCTAAAATGATGGGACCTCTTTCAACAGATCTTTATGGAATTCAATGGGTTATTACAAGTTACATGATAGCTGCTGCAACTGCACTTCTTTTTGTAGAAAATTTTTCCAAATATATTGGATATTCTTATACTTTTATAGTTGGAATAGCAATTTTTACTTTTGCAAGTTTCTTTTGTGCAAGTGCTACATCTTTGGCTCAAATGATTACTTTTAGAAGTATTCAGGGGATAGGTGAAGCTTTTATCATGGCATGTGCACAAACTATTCTTATACTCACTTATCCACCAGAAAAAAGAGGAACAGCTCTTGGAATTTATGGTCTCGGAGTTAGCTTTGCTCCTGCACTTGGTCCTACAGCAGGAGGATTTATCACTGAACATCTTAACTGGAGATGGGTTTTTTACATAAATGTTCCTGTTGGCATCTTAAATATTATTTCCTCTTTTCTTGTATTGCCAAAATTTCTTGGAAAAGAAAAAATTTTTCATTTCAATTTTATAAGTTATCTTTTTATTGCTTTAGCTACTATTTTTCTTCTTATTATGCTTTCCAAAGGACAACAATATGGATGGTTCCAATCAATTTTTATTATAAAGTGTCTTTTTATAAGCATTATTTCTTTTTCTCTATTTTTTGCAAGCGAAATCTGGGCTTCTATTTATTCTAAAAATACTTTAATAAATTGGAAAATATTTAAATTTCCAGAATATAGCTGGAGTATGGGTTTTTATTTTTTTATTCTCGGTTTTGTATTATATCAAATTTTCTACCTTCTTCCTCTTTATTATGAAAATTTAAAAGGATTAACAACTTTTCAAACAGGACTTCATATGTTACCCCCTGCTATGTTAATAGGAACTTGTAGTATTACTGCAGGAATACTTTCTGATAAATTTTCCCCTTCAATTATTTTAGTAATAGACTGGTTTCTTCTTTTAATAATTACCTTTTTTATAATCCCTAAACTTAATTATTACACTCCTGCTTATAAGGCAGTTATTTTAACCTTACCCTTAGGAATAAGTGTAGGTATTTTCTTTTCTCCTTTAACAACTCTTGCTATGAGAAATTTAGGGAAATTTACAGGTCTTGGAGTTGCTCTTATGCATTATATAAGATTTTTGGGAGGATCTTTTGGAACAGCTATTGCAACTAATCATTTGGAAAGAAACACTAAAGAGTTCTTTTTAAGGATAAATGAACTCCAAAACTGGACTTATGTAAAACATTTTATATATTCTAAAGTTTTTCTTATAGATAAATTTTTTCCTTTAGAACTTTCTATTAAAAAGTCCAAAGCTCTTTTATATCATGCCCAATATATCCAGGCTTTAAGCTGGAGTTTTCAAGAAACTTTTAGAACTATTGGATTTTGGGCACTTATAGCAGGAATTTTCTTGACAGGTCTTATTATAACTACTTTAAAACATCATTTTAAAAGTCTTATTTATATTAAAAAGCTTATTCACAAGGCTGAGATTGATCAATAGCGCATGTAGATCGTGAGGTTGCATCATTTTTTATTAAAAAATTTTGCTTACCAATAGTCTTAAAAATATCTTGAAATTTTTCTTCCTTTTGCTTTTTAACTTCAGTTTTTTGGTATTTCTTTTTAAGCCAATTTTTAATATCCTCTGCACCCTCAATTACTATAGTTTTTCCATTTTCCTTGTAAATCAAAATAGGAATATTATTATAATTCAGCAACCTTACTAAAGATATAACTTCATCTGCTTTATAAAGATTTAGAGGTATATTATGCTTTTTAGCAAATTTTTCTACTTCTTTACAAAAGTGACAATTTTTTTCATATATAAGAATAGGATAATTAAGTTTTAAAGGTTTAAAAGGAATTTTTACTAAAGAAGTTGCGAAAAAAAGAGAAAAACTTCCTAAAATAGCTATTTTATAAATTGTAATATCTTTAGAGGCATAAGTCCCAGAAAATAAAATCTTTTCTTTAAGAGGAAGCTTATAGTCTAAAAGAAAACATAAAAAAAGAAGAGCTGCTACAATTAAACAATAAAGGCAGTATTCATTTAAAATCCATTTTTGAAAACCTATAAAATATCCTTCTATTATAATTGCTAAAGCAAGTATATAGGTTCTCAAATTTAAAAACCAAAAAATTTTAAAATCTAAAAGATCAAAAAGTGAAGAAATTGTTAAATAAAAAAAGAGTAAAATTCCTATAT
>QNAZ01000141.1 GCA_003641645.1 Thermodesulfobacteriota bacterium | reverse complement strand
TTTGATATTCATAAACTGGTTTCTGGAAGAAAGTTAAAACTTTGTGGAGTAGAAATACCTTTTGAAAAGGGTCTTTTGGGGCATTCTGATGGAGATGTAGGACTTCATGCCCTTATAGATGCTATGCTTTCAGCTTCAGGTCTTCCTGATATAGGAACTCTTTTTCCAGACAGAGACCCTCAATATAAGAATATAGAAAGTATAAAACTTCTTAAAAAAACTTTCGAATTTGTAGAAAAACAAGGATTTAAGGTTTCCCAGGTAGATTTAACTTTTATATGTGATGAACCCAAACTTTCTCCTTTTTATGAAAAAATGAAAAAATTATTATCTGAAAACTTAAAACTTGCTCCTTCAGAAATAGGAATCAAAGCGCGAACTACCGAAGGATTGATAAAAGATTTGAAAGAAGAAGCTATAGCATGTTTATGTTTGGTCGTCTTAAATAAACATGAATCATAAAAACAAAATCTTTACTTGTTTTTTTAAAATAATGTGTTACTTTAATTTTTTAAGGTAGAGGCTTGAGTTTTTAGAGTCCTAATCTCTAAAATCTCAGCTTCTATCAAATTTAAATTCAAAAGGAGTTTAAAATGCGTAAGGTTCAAATGGGTGATGTAGTAAGTATTCATTGTATTGGAAAGCTTAAAAATGGGAAGGTTTTTGAGAATACCTATGAGGGTGAACCTTTCATTTTTCAGGTTGGTTCTCCAGAAATTATTTCTGGACTCTCTGAGGCTCTTATTGGTATGGAGGAAGGTGAAGAAAAAGAAGTTATGATACCTTCAGAGAAAGCATTTGGTCCAAGAGATGAAAATTTAGTAAGAACTGTGCCAAGAGATGCTTTAAGTCTTGATGTAGAACCTGAGGCAGGATTAATGTTAAATCTTGTAGTAGATACTCCACAGGGAGAAATGAATTTTCCTGCAACTATAGTGAAAGTAACTGATACTGAGCTTGTTCTTGACTTAAACCCTCCTTTAGCAGGAGAAGATCTTATTTTCCAAATCAAACTTCTCAAAATTATCTCTCCTGATGAAGAAAATATCATAATTTAAATCTTTTGGGGGGTCTCCCCCTATTTATTTTTTTTAGTTTCGATATTATTTAATTTATGGTTTTTGAATTTCTTAAAAGTTTTCTTGTTATCTTTCTATTTGCTATAATAATTAACTTAATTTTCATCAGATTTAAAATCTCACCTATAATCGGTTTTCTGATTACAGGAGTTATAGTTGGTCCTTCTATTTTAGGGTTAATTCATGATTATCATTTAATTGAAACTTTTGCAGAATTTGGGGTTATATTTCTGATGTTTGTTATTGGAGTTGAATTTTCAATAAAAAAATTAATAGCATATAGAAAGGAAATTTTAATTGCTGGATTATTTCAAGTAAGTTCAATTATTTTAATAGTTTCTTTTATTACTTTATTTTTTCTACATAAATCTTTAAAAACAGGTATTTTCTTTGGATCTCTTGTTGCTATGAGTAGCACTGCTTTGGTATTAAAAATTTTAATGGATAGAGGTGAGCTCACAACCTCTTATGGTAGAGTTTGTTTTGGTATTTTAATCTTTCAGGATTTATGTGTAATACTTATAATGCTTCTTCTTCCTATCTTAGGTGGAAAGAAAGGTTCTGCAAGTGATATATTTCTAATTTTAGGAAAATCTCTTGCAATACTTGGATGTGCTTTTGTAGCTGGTCTTTATCTTTTTCCTGTAATTTTACATCAAATTGTAAAAACCCGCAGTCGAGAATTATTTTTGATGACCATTTTATTATTATCCTTGGGGACTGCTTTTTTTTCTTATAAATTGGGACTTTCTTTGGCATTAGGAGCTTTTTTAGCTGGTATGGTTATTTCTGAATCAGAATATGCCCTTCAAACTATAGCTGAAATAAAACCCCTTAAAGATTTATTAATGGCTATTTTCTTTATCTCTGTAGGACTTCTTTTAAAACCACATTTTCTTTTTTTTAACTTAAAACTAACCATTTTAACTATAATTTTAATTCTTTTAATTAAATTTATAGGAACACTCTTTTCAGCACTTTTAATAAGCAAAAATTTGAGAATTTCTCTATTAACTGCTTTTATACTTTCTCAAATAGGTGAATTTTCTTTAGTTCTTGCTTTAGAAGGTAAAAAATATGGTTTGCTTGAAGAAGGCTGGTATCAAATTTTTATAGGCTCATCCATTTTTACTTTATTTTTAACTCCCTTTTTTATTGACCTTTCTCATAGATTAACAGATTTTTTTCTTAAAAAAATATCTTATAAAAGTTATTTAAGACTCAAAAAAAGAAAAGAAGAGAAACCTTATTTAAAAGATCACACCATTGTAGTAGGATATGGAATAGGTGGACAAAATATTGTATATGGTTTAAAAACTCTTAAAATACCTTATGTAATTGTTGAGCTTAATCCCAATACAGTAAAAACTTATAAAAGGAAAAGAGAACCTATCTTTTTCGGAGATGCCACAAATGTAGAAATTTTAAGAAAATTGGGAATTCAACAAGCTAAAGCTTTAGTTATAGTTATTGGAGACAATATTTCTGCACGAAAAATTGTTTTGCTTGCACGTCAAGAAAATCCCAATCTTTATATTATAGTGAGAACAAGATTTGTATCAGAAATTGAAGATCTTATAAAGCTTGGAGCCAATGAAGTGATACCTGAAGAATTTGAAGCCTCTATAGAAATATTTACTAAGGTTCTTCATTATTATAAAGTCCCAAGAAATGTAATTTTTGATCTTTTAGAAAATATTCGTAAAAATCATTATAAAGCTTTTAGAACATTGGAAAAACCTCTTTTAGAAAGTATTGAGAATTTAGAGTTTTTAAAAAACGTAGTTAGCGAAACTTATTTAATTAAAAAAAATAGCCCTTTAATTGGATTAACTTTAAAAGGACTTAATTTAAGATCTAAAACTGGAGCTACAATTATAGCTATAAAAAGAAACGAAGAATTTATAGTTAATCCATCACCAGATCTTACTTTTAAAGAAAACGACATCTTAATACTCATAGGGACTGAAACACAGTTAAATACTGCTCTGGCTTTTCTTAAAAATCCATTTTCTTTTTCATTAAAAACGACTTCCATTTTAAAATAAAACTAATTAAAATT
>QNAZ01000140.1 GCA_003641645.1 Thermodesulfobacteriota bacterium | reverse complement strand
GAAGAAAAAGTTCTTTTGCATTGAAAGCTTTTAATAAGCCTTTTAAAAAATTTTGTCTATAAAAAATAAGTGCTTGTTCAAAAGTTTTTTCTAAGTCTTTTTTTAAATCAGAAGGTAAATAGTTTAAGGAACCTAATAAAATATTTTTATTCAAAACAGAGATTTTTAATTTATTAAGAAAACGAACTTTATCTATCATTTTTTTCTCCCTTAAATTATTAATTTTTCCAAATTGGTATATTTGAGATGTAAAAGAGTGATTCCCTTTTCTTCAAAAAAAACTTTTATTTTTTCAGAACTTAATATTTCCAAAACTTCTCCTACACCAAAATGGGGATGTTTTACTATATCCCCAATCTTAAATTTTTTACCATTTTCTAAATCTTGATCCTTGATGTTTTCTTTTTTTTCTTTGTAATATTCTATTAAAAAAGGAGGAATTTCTTTTATAAAACGAGATATTTTAGCTAAAGTTTTTCCTTCACCTGGGATATAAGCTGTCATAGGAGCAATAAGAAATAATTTTTCTCTTGCTCTGGTAACAGCTACATAAAAAAGTCTTCTTTCTTCTTCCAATTCTTCCATATTATACATACTGTAAAGAGAAGGGAATCTTCCCTCTATAAGAGAAAGAATGAAGACAGTATGCCATTCTAAGCCTTTTGCAGAATGCACAGTTGAAAGGATAAGACAATCTTCATCTTTAACTGGTTTTTCTATATCTGTAATTTCTAAAGGCTCTAATATTAAATCAGTTAAAAATTCTTCCAAAGTAGTATATTTTTCTGAAAGAGCTATAAGACCTTCTATATCCTTTTCTCTTTTAAAATAATCCTCATAATATACTCTTTCAAAAATAGGTTCATAAAAATTCCAAACTTTAAGAAGAATTTCTGAAGGAAAGGCTTTGATACTCCATATATCTTTTAAAAGGATTACTAATTCTTTAAATTCTTTTAGAGGAAATTGAAAAATCAATTTTTCTAAAGAATGCATAAAATTTGTATTGTTTTCTTTTAAATAATTTATAATTTTTTCGGTGCTTCTTGGTCCTATACCTTCTAAAAGTAAGAGAACTCTATTCCAAGCAAGAAAATCTTGAGGATTACTTATAATTTTTAAAAAAGAGATAAAATCTTTTACATGAGCTGATTCTAAAAGTTTTAAGCCACCATATTTTACAAAAGGTATACCTCTTTTTGTGAGTTCTACTTCAAGATCAAAGGAATGATAAGCAGATCTAAAAAGCACAGCAATTTGAGAAAGTTTTATTCCTTTTTCCCTTAGTTCTAAAACTTTATCAGCTACAAATTTACTTGATTCTGTTTCATCCTTAGCTCGAAATAGAACTGGTTTTTCACCTTTCTTTTTAATAGTAAAAAGATTTTTAGTATACTTTATTTTTGATTGCGAGATAATAGCATTAGCAACATCTAAAATAGCTTGAGTGCTTCTATAATTTTGTTCTAATTTAATAATTTTAGTATCTGAAAAAAGCTTTGGAAATTCAAAAATATTCCGATAATTAGCTCCTCTAAAACCATATATACTTTGAGAATCATCTCCTACTACCATTACATTTTTATGAGATTCTCCCATGTATTTTATAATTTCTCCTTGAAGGGTATTTGTATCCTGATATTCATCAACCATAATAAATTCAAATTTTTTCCCTACTTCTTTTCTTACTTGTGGAAAATTTTTTAGCACTTCAAGCCAGTTTAGTAAAAGGTCATCATAATCCATCAACTGATGTTCTTTTTTATAATTAACGTATTCTATAAAAAGTTTCTCTATTTCATAATAATAATCTAAAAATTGAGGATATTCTGAAGAAAGGATTTCATCTAAGTTTTTTTGTTGATTTATCATTTTGCTATAAATATTAGCTAAGGTATCTTTTTTAGGAAATCTTCTCTTTTTTTCAGTTAATCCTAAACTGTTTCTAAGTAAATTTATTAAATCTTCAGCATCACTTCTATCAAGAATGGTAAAACTTGGTTTATATCCTAATAAATATCCATAAAATCTAAGCATATATTGACATAAAGAGTGAAAGGTCCCTCCCATAATTTTATCACAGTTCATTTTAAGAAGAGCTCCAGCTCTTTCAATCATTTCCTTAGAAGCTTTACGAGTAAAAGTGAGAAGAAGGATTTTTTCAGGTGAAACACCTTGAGCTACTAAATAAGCCATTCTACAAGTAATAGTTTTAGTTTTTCCAGAACCTGCTCCTGCAATAACTAAAAGAGGACCAAAAATAGTTTTTACAGCTTCAGCTTGAGCAGGATTTAATTCCTTTAGAAATTCTAAATTTTTCATAGTTTAAATTATAAACTTTTTACCTAAAATCTACAAGTAGGCTTATATGATTTCATGTTTGATACCCCCTTGAATAAAATAAAGAAAGATGTTAATTTTTAATTAAAAATTTTATTACAGGAGGCAAAAATTTAATGGCTGAAGAAATAAAAAGTGCTTTGGAGATAGCACTTGAAAAAGCAGAAAGAATTGGTAAAGCTTCTAAAGAAGAATTAGAACTTTATCAGCTAAAAGAAGAAGCTCAAAGACTATCTGCTAAATTTTTAAGAAATGAACTTTCTGATTTTGAAAATAAATTCAACGAGTTTTTGCAAAATAAAACTTCTCAGCAAAAAAGAATTATTTATCAGAGTGTAATAGATGTTTTTTTAAAAAATATAGTTCTTCCAAAATCAGAATATCAATTAGAAGATGGAAAAAAAGCTCTTGAAGGATTAAAGATAATTTTTAAAAGAGTGCCAGAACTTTCAAAGGTTTATCAGCAAATAGAGAAACTTTTGAAAGAATATTATACTCATAGGGAAACTCTTTATGATGAACTTTTAAAAAGATTTAATACAGGAGTTGAAGCTTTGGAACATGCCCTTTCAGATCAATTAGGAACTGAGGTTAAGATTAATGTAGAAGAACATCCTCAATTTAAAGAAGAATGGAATAAAATAAAAGAAAAACTTGATGAGGAATACGGAAAACAATTGGAGTATTTAAAAAATCTTTTCAGAAAAATTATTTCTTAAAATGTCTACTTTTCCTTCAGAACTTTTACTTTATCCTCAAACTTTCCTTGCTCCTGAAAAAATTGTTAAAATTTTTCCTATTATTTCCAAAAT
>QNAZ01000139.1 GCA_003641645.1 Thermodesulfobacteriota bacterium | reverse complement strand
CTATATAGGCTACCAGATTCTAATAAAGGTAAGTTCAATTTCTGAGCAAGCATTTTAGCAATAGTTGTTTTACCAGAAGAAGCAGGACCATCTATAGTAATAATTTTAATTTTTCTCATCTTTTAATTTCTTTTTTGTAAATACTATCTAAAACCCCATTTATAAAAGCTGGTGAATCATCAGTTCCATAAAGCTTAGACAATTCTATAGCTTCATTTATAGAAACAATTTCTGGAATATCTGGTCTGAAAAACATTTCATAAATTGCTAATCTAAGAATGTTTTTATCTGTGAGATTTAATCTTTCTAAGGGCCAAGAAGGTGTATATTTTTTGATTATTTCATCTATGAAATTTAAATTTTCTGCTACTCCATTAGCTAATTCTTCTCCAAATTTAAATGCTTCTTCGTTTTTTACATTAAAATGTTCTTTATAATTTTTAATAGCCTCTTTAATAGGAATTTGTGCTATTTCTTTTTGATAAAGAATTTGTAAAGCTATTTCCCTTCCCTTTCTTCTTCTCATAAATTATATCATCTTCTCAGCAACAAATACAGTTAAATCTCCCATTAAATTGGTATAGGAACCAAGTTCATTATCATACCATCCATAAACCACAACCTGAGTAATAGGAATTTCTACATGAGTAGAAACAGTTTTACCAACTTCAGGAAGAGCTTTACAAATATCAACCTTAGCTAAGGCTGTTCGAGTATGGGTTTCAGTTCCTTCGATAATAGCTGCTGCTCCTGGATATCCTATAATGTCTGAAGATACATTTTGTTCCATAGAAAAGATAAGAAAGTCTTTATATTTTGTATTTGCAGCTTCTTCATATATTTTGTTAATCATATCTCTATTTATACGATTTTCCATACTTTCATCCTGAATATTTACTGTAAGAATAATGAGACTCCCTGTATTTAAAGGAACTCTTACACTTTCTGCCATAAAACCAATTCTCTGCATCTCTGGTATAACAAGCCCTAAGGCTTGAGCTGCACCTGTGGTAGTTAAAATAATATTATTAAAAATACTTCTCATCCTTCTCAAATCTTTTTTCCCTTCCTTAGGGAGCCTATCTAAAACTACTTGAGAACTTGTAACTGCATGAACTGTAACCATAGAAGCAGAAAGTATTCTATCTGGACCAAAGTAATCTAATAAAGGTTTAACCATAAAAGCTAAACAAGTGGTTGTACAAGAAGCTGAAGAAATAATATTATGTTTGTTAGGTTGATACATTTCTTCATTAATTCCATAAACTATAGTTATTGCATCTTCTGGAATGCCTTTTTCTTTGTCCTTTATTTTAAATGGTGCAGAAACTATTACTTTTTCTGCCCCTGCTAAAAGATGTCCTCTTACAGAACCTTTAGGATTTTCTGGATCCGCATTGGGATCTCTAAATTTACCAGAAGATTCTATTACTAATCTTACTCCTTCTTTTCTCCAATTAATATCTTTAGGATTTCTTGTTTCCCTTAAAATTTTTACTTTAACTCCATCTATATACATAGTTCCTTCTTTTTCATTAAGATTTTCTATAACCCTTTTTCCTTTATAACCATAAAGATAAACTGGTAACCATCCATAAGTACTATCTTTTTCTATATAATTTGCAATATCAGAAAAGGAAGTTCCTACTTCTCTTCCTACATTAACTACTATTTCATCAAAATATTTTCTTGCCACATGATACCAAAGTGTTAATTTACCTATCCTTCCAAAACCATTTATACCTAATTTCATCACCCACCTCCTTTTAAATTTTTTAACTAATAAAATTTTTTAGTTAATTCTTCTATTTTTCCTTTAAAAATTTGTCCACTTATACCATTTAAAGTAATCCAATCTCCTAATTTTAAAACATATCCATTAATCTTAGCCTCTTTTTTAAGTTCGTTGATATTTAAATTTTCACATCCAACTACACATACTTTACCAAGTCTTGAGGCTACAATAGCAGCATGTGAAGTTTGTCCACCCCTGGCAGTTAATATACCATTTACTAAAGCTATTTCTTTAATATTATCTGGAACTGTATCATATCTTAACAAAATCAAAGGATCATTGGTAGATTTGAATTTAAAAATATCCTCTAAAGTAAATACAATTCTTCCAGAAATAAGCCCCCCTGAAACACCTATACCCTTTCCTATACATTCTAATTGTTCTAATAATTTTTTATCAAAAAATGGAATGTCTCTTTCTTCCCTTAAAATAATATCTCTTACCTGAAGAATATAAAGATCTTCTGGATTTTTACTTTCAAATGTAAATTCAATTTCTTGATGTCCCCATCCTTTTTCATAGACTAAATAATAAGCAAAATTTAAAAGTGATTTATAAATTTCTGGGAATGCCTCTTCAAGAGAAGGTCCTTCTCTATTTTCTATTTTTCTTTGTTCTAAAGAAATAGGATAGGCATTAACTAATCCAGATACAATATCTTCTCCCTGATTATAAGGTGTATAATCTCCCCATAAAATAATTCTTGAAAATTTACCTACAGGAGAGGTAGTTAAAGTTACACCTGTTCCTGAAGAAGGTATTTTATTCCCAAATACCATTTGTTGCACTATTACAGCTGTTCCCCATTCTTCAGAAAGTTGCATAATTTCTCTATACGCATTAGCTTTATAATTGTGCCAAGAATTCAAAATAAGTTCTATACCTCTAAAAAGCTGTTCCCAAGGGTCATCTACTAAAGAAACGCCTAATTTTTCTACAGATTTTTTATATATAAGTGCTAACTCTTTCATTTGTTCTCCAGCAAATTCTTTCTTTTTCTTTACTTTATATCTTTTTTTGTGCTCTCTCATTAAATTATTAAAAAAATCTCGAGGAATTCCATAAGACATTGCCCAGCTTTGAATAAATCTTCTATATGTATCCCATGCAAACCAAGGATTTTTACTAATCTCTGCTAATCCTTCTATTATTTCTACATTTACACCTACATTTAGGATAGTACTCATCATACCAGGCATTGAAAGCGCTGATCCACTTCTTATACTAAGGAGTAAAGGATTCCTTTTGTCACCAAATTTTTTATTTGTTAATTTTTCTAAAATTTTTATATGCTCTCTTATTTTAAATTCATAATCTTCCCATAATTCTTTATACTTTTTTATTAATTTATAACACCTAAAAATCTCAGTAG
>QNAZ01000138.1 GCA_003641645.1 Thermodesulfobacteriota bacterium | reverse complement strand
GAAATAACGACTATATAAGGAGAAAACACCATATTATATTTTTCATAAAAGGTTTTTTCTATAATTCTTAAAATTTTTCTTGCAACCACCATAGCACCAGATAAAGGAGTTTCAGGTAATATAATAGCAAATTGTTCAGGTTTAGAAAGTTTTGCTATTATATCTACTCTTCTAAGATTTCTGGAAATATTTTTAGCTAAAATTTTTATAATATTTTCTTCTTCCTCTGCACCAAAAAATTCCATTATTTGTGAAAATTTATCTATTTCTATTAAAAGCATACTTACAATTCTACGATATCTTTTAGTTCTTAAAAGTTCTTCTTTTAATCTTTTTAAAAAATAACCTTCATTGTAAAGACCAGTTAAAGGATCTAAAATAGAACTTTCTTCAAGTTTTTTCTTAAGAATTTCTATTTCTTTAAAAAGAGCCTCCTTTTCTCTTGTAATTTTTGCTAATTCATCTTGATATATTTCTATAAGCGTTTCTTCTTTTTTCTTCCGTTCCTCAAGTTTTTTAATTTCTTTTTTTATTTCTTCATCTTTTTTCTTTAACCATTCACTATAAGGAATAAGAAGAAAATCTTTATACCCTAAGAATTCATAAAAAGGATTTACCCATTCAGGAAGGGACTCTACAAGATATTCTACCTGAGAATTATTTAAATTAAAATCAGTTTTAGCAACACTTTTGAGTTCTTTAAATTTTCTTTCTCTATTCATACTGAAATAACATCCAACTCCAAGATTTATAAAATTTAGAATTTTTACATCTTCAAATACTTCAGGAGGTATATCCTCTGGTAAATCTGGAAATTGATGATGATATTGAATATTAAGCACAAATCTACGAGGAAAATTATAAGTTTCAAAATATTCACCTCCTATAGTTGCATGATCAACTCCAAAAACTTCTTTTTCAGCTTGATAAAGGGTTTTTCCTAATTTTTTTAATCTTAGAACTTTAAGATAACCTTCAGGAAATAAGGAATATAAGACAATTATTCCAAAATCCATAAGATAAGATGAAACATGTAGATGAGAGGGATAGATTTCAAATTGGGAAGCGAATAAAAAAGAAAAACATAAATTAGCAAGAGATCTTGCCCAAAATAAATGAAAATTAAATTCATTGAAAGTGGTTTTGCAAAGTTTTGTAGAAATAAATCCCAAAACTAAAATTTTTGTCAAATCTTCTCCCAGAATTAATAAAGCTAATCTTACATCTTCAATAGGAGGACTATCTTTTCTATACTTAGGTTGATTTGCCATGGAAAGAACAAGAGAAGAGAGTTCATGGTCATTAGTAATAAGTTCAATAAATTCACCTTCAGATTTTAATAAAAGAGTTTCTAAGATTTTTTTACCTATTCTTGGTAGAGGAATTAAACTTTTCTGAGTAAGTTTAAGAAGTTTGTCTATCTCTCCCATTTTTTTTCTTTTAGGTTAAAATACTGAGTTAATATTATCAAAAATTTTTTATTTTTAAAGCAATTTTTATAAATTTATAAATTTTTTAAGTAAAGGAGGGAAAAATGGGGGAAAATCAACTTAAAGAGTTAATTTTGGAAATGGCTAAAAAAGCCAAAATAGCTTCAAGAAACTTGGCTACTCAATCTTCTGAGATTAAAAATGATGTTCTAAAAAAAGTAGCTCAAAAATTAAGAGAAAATAAAGAAGAACTAAAGAAAATTAATGAAAAAGATGTAAATCAAGCAGTGCTTCAGGGGCAAACCAAAGCTTTTATTGATCGTTTAACTCTTACAGATAAGATAATAGAAAGTATGGCTAAGGGATTAGAAGAAGTTGCAGCTCTTCCTGATCCAGTTGGAGAGGTAGTAAAAATGTGGAAGAGACCAAATGGTCTTTTAGTTGGAAGAATGAGAATACCCTTGGGAGTAATAGCCATAATTTATGAAAGCAGACCTAATGTTACTATTGATGCTGCAGGTCTTTGTTTTAAAAGTGGAAATGCAGTGATTTTAAAGGGAGGGAAAGAAGCATTAAATTCAAACCTTGCTTTAGGAGAGATTTTTAGAGAAACTTTAAAAGAATTCAATATACCAGAGGATGTGGTTCAGGTAGTTCCAACACCAGAAAGAAAATTGATAGAATATATGTTAGAACTGGAAGAATATATAGATCTTATTATTCCAAGAGGTGGAGAGGGACTTATTAGGTTTGTTACTGAAAGAGCCCGTATGCCAGTTATTAAACATTATAAAGGAGTATGTCATGTATATATAGATGATGAAGCAAATTTAGAAATGGCAAGAATAGTTGCTATTAATGCTAAATGTCAGAGACCAGGGGTTTGTAATGCTATGGAAACCTTACTTGTTCATAAAAATATCGCAGAAAAAATATTGCCAGATTTAGCAGAAGAATATAAAAAATATGGAGTGGAACTAAGAGGATGTTCTGAAACATTAAAATATATTCCTTGGGCAAAACCAGCAACTGAGGAAGATTGGTATGCAGAATATCTGGACTTAATCTTGGCTATAAAAGTAGTAGAAAATATAGATTCAGCTATTGAACATATTTCTAAATATGGAAGTAATCATACCGAAGCTATAATAACAGAAAATTATTCTAAAGCTATGAAATTTTTAAAAGAGGTTGATGCCAGTGTAGTTCTCGTTAATGCTTCAACAAGATTCAATGATGGTGGAGAATTGGGACTTGGAGCAGAGATTGGTATTTCAACAACAAAAATACACGCTTATGGTCCTATGGGACTTGAAGAATTAACTACAACAAAATTTATTGTTTTTGGTAATGGACAAATTCGGACTTAAAAAAATAGGAATATTGGGAGGAACTTTTGATCCTCCCCATTTGGCGCACTTAAGGATAGCTGAAGAAGTAAGAGAAGCTTATCAATTAGATAAGGTTTTCTTTATTCCTGCAGGACTTCCACCTCATAAAAAAAACATTTTATCACCCTTTACAGATAGGTTAGAAATGGTAAAACTTGCTATTCAAAAGAATCCATTTTTTGAAGCTTTAGATATAGAAAAAGATATAATACCATCTTATACTTTAAAAACTCTACAAAAATTAAAAGGATTTTATCCAAAAACAGATTTTTTTCTTATTATTGGTTGGGATAGTTTTTGTGAATTTGAAACTTGGTGGAATTATGAAAAATTTTTAGATTTCACAAATATTATTGTAATTCCAAGAAG
>QNAZ01000137.1 GCA_003641645.1 Thermodesulfobacteriota bacterium | reverse complement strand
ATTTTAATTAGCTAATTCCATATCTTTCTTAAGTTCTTCAGTAAAGAATTTCAATTCATAAAGTCTTGGTTCCAATTTAAAGAAAATTTCTTTTATTTCAAAAATATTTAATTTCAAAATTCTCAAAGCTTTTTCTTGTAAAAGAGGGACTTTTTTATATAAGGAACTTCCATACCCTCTGGCATGAACTAAAACATTTGAAAGATGCACTATAGCAGCCTCTTTTTTAAACTTTTTTGCTTTTTCAAGTTCATGATGAGCATCAACTGCCTCTATAAGTCTATCAGGAATATTCCAAATTCTCATTAAAAAACTTCCTATTTCTGCATGATCTATTCCAAGAATTTCTTTTTCAGCTTTAAGAGGGTCTTTGTTATTTTGTACCAGTTCCAATATTTTTTTGTAATCCTCTTTAAAACTCACTTTTTCTACAATCTTTCCTAAATCATGAAGAAGACCTGCAGTAGCAACTTCTTGAGGTTCTTTCAATTTTAACCTTTCAGCTAAAATTTTTGAACAAGCAGCAACTCCTATTGAATGCTCCCAAAGATTTACATCTTCTTTATAAATAATATCAAAAATAGAAGAGGTAATAATTAAAACTTTAACTATATTAATTCCAAGAAGCATAAGAGCATTTTGAATTGTGCTTACTTTTTTAGGAAATCCATAAAAGGCAGAATTAGCTAATCTTAAAATTTTAGTAGTTATAATCTGATCCTTTTCAATTAAATCTGCAATTTGATGAATAGAAGTTTTTTCATCCTCTATCATCCTATTTAACCTTTGAACAATAGGAGGTAAAGTAGGAAGTCCTTCTAATTTTCTTAATTTTCTTTTTACTGCTTTTCTTTTTTCTGAAAGATCTAAATTCATTTTTACCTCATTTTTAAGATTCCTGAGAACTTTGTAACTCTTGATACTTTTCTTCTAAAAATTCTTTAAGAAGTTTTTTTATTTCAAGCAAGTTTTTATCAGTTATACCTTCAAATCTTTCTTCTAATTCTTTTAATTCCTCCTCTAAACTTTTTTCCCAGGGAAGTTTTACAGGGTTTCCTTCAACTGTAACAAAATTAACTCCGAAATCTTCAAATCGTTTAATATGGTTTTCTGTTAATTCTACCCCTTTTCCACAAAGCACTCTTCCTTTAGCATCAATTACTTCTTCATAAGTTTTCATACCTGGTTTTATATAAGATAAGGGTAAGCGTTGCATTTTTTTCTCCTTTAAATAATTTTATTTAAACTATACTCAATAATTCCTTCTGCCCCCAGTTCTAAAAGTTTTGGAATAAGTTCTCTTACTTCTTTTTCAGAAACCACTATTTCTAAAGCATACCACTTTTTTTGATAAAGAGGGGAGATGGTAGGAGAAGTTATACTTGGTAAAATTTGCACTACCTTCTCTAAACTTTCCTCGGGCACATTCATTTTTAATCCTACTTTTTTATGAGCATTAAGAGCGCCTTTTAAAAGAACTGCAATTTGTTGAATCTTTTTTCTTTTCCAATCGGTTTGCCAAGCTATTTCATTAGCAATAAGTTGAGGATAGGTAATTAAAAGTTCATAAATAATTTTTAAACCATGTGCTCTGATGGTAGTTCCAGTTTCAGTTACTTCAACAATTGCATCTGCTAATCCTTGCACAACTTTTGCTTCTGTTGCTCCCCAAGAATAACTTACCTCTACAGGAATTCCCTTTTCTGCAAAAAACTTTTTAGTAAAATTAACAAGTTCAGTGCTTATTTTTTTATTTTTAAGATCTTCGAGTTTTTCAATTCCAGAATCTTCTTTTACTGCTAAAACCCATCTGGCAGGTTTTTGACTTACTTTTGAATAAATAAGATTTTCAACAATTACCACTTTTGATTCATTCTCTAAAATCCAGTCTTTACCTGTGATTCCTGCATCAAGTATACCTGCTTCTACATATTTGCTCATTTCTTGAGGTCTACAAATTACCATTTCTAATTCTGGATCATCAACCTCTGGAAAATAATTTCTCTGATGAACATCAATTGTCCAGCCTCCCTTTTCAAAAAGGTCAATAGTTGCTTTTTCTAAGCTACCTTTAGGGATTCCAAATTTAAGCTTTTCCATAAATCTCCTCCGGATCATATAGTTTTTCCTCAATTATTATAAGTTCGTCATTTTTTAATTTTCTATAAAAACAACTCATATAACCTTTATGGCATACAGGTCCTTTTGGTTCTACTTTAAAAAGTATAGTATCTTCATCACAGTCAATATAAATCTCTTTTAAAACCAAATAATGTCCAGAGGTTTCACCTTTAAGCCAGAGTTTATTTCTGGTTCTGCTGTAAAAATGAATAAGACCTGTTTCTAAGGTTTTTTCCCATGCTGATTCATTAAGAAAACCAAGCATCAAAACTTTCCCTGTATTAAAATCTTGGACAATAGCAGGAACTAAGCCATTTCCTTTCTCAAAATTAGGTTTATACTTCATTCAAATCCTCCACAAATTTTTTCAATTTTTTTTCAGGATTTGAACTTTTTACTAAAGAGGTTCCTATTAAAACCCCTTTAAATCCCATTTTTTTAATTTCTTTAAGCTCTTTAGAATTATTATAACCACTTTCTGCAATTACAGGAATATTTTTGGGAATGAAAGGGAAAAGTTTAAGACTTTGATTTATATCTACTTTAAGATTGGAAAGATTTCTATTATTTATTCCTATGATTTCAGCTCCTGCTTTAAGAGCTTTTTCCAAATCCTCTTCATTATGAATTTCTACTAAGCTTGAAAGTCCCAGTTTTTTTGCATATTTAATCAATTCTGAAAGTTCAGCATCACGAAGTATAGAACTTATTAACAAAACTATATCTGCACCAAAAGCTTTGGCTTCTTCAATCTGAATAGGATCAAGAATAAAGTCTTTTCTTAAGAGAGGTAAATTGGTTTTACTTCTTATACTTGCTAAATATTCTAAGGATCCTCTAAAATATATTTCTTCAGTAATAACTGAAATGGCTTTTGCTCCTCCTTTTTCGTAGGCTTTTGCCAGAGCTAAAGGATTAAAATTTTTTCTAAAATCATTCTTTAAAGGACTCGCTCTTTTTATCTCTGCTATAATTACAAAATTCTGTTTTAAAAGATATTTTTTAAAATTAATAGGGGTTCTATCCCAGAAAGGTCTAAAATAAAGCCCTTTTTGTTTTCTTTTTAAAACTTCATAAT
>QNAZ01000136.1 GCA_003641645.1 Thermodesulfobacteriota bacterium | reverse complement strand
ATTGCAGGTTCTACAAGACCACCTTTAAGAACCTTAAGAAAACTTAAGGAAAAAATTGAGGTTATAAGTTGGCCCCTTTTTGTGGATTTAATTTTTCTTGAAGAAATAGATGAGGAATTTAAAAAATTGGTAATAAAAACAGGGAGGATAGTATATGAAAAAAAACAGAAGTACTTCTAAGTATAAATAAACTGAAAAAAACTTTTGAAACTTTAAAAGAGGGAACCATTCAGGCTAATTCACAGCTTGAAAAAGATGGAGGCGGAATTGAATGTTATAGTCCAAGAGGTTGTATAAAAGAAGCATTTAAACAAGGTTTTATAGAAGATGATGAAATATTCTTAGATATGCTTGAAGACAGAAATAGAAGCTCTCACATTTATGAAGAAAAAACAGCAGAAGAAATTTTTGAAAGAATAAAAGAGATTTATACCAAGACTCTTGAAAAGACGATTAAAAAACTTGGAGGAAAAATTAAAATAAAAGGGGCAGGAATTTTTCCCCTGCCCCTTTTTATAACTTATTTTCTAAAAATTATCTTAGAAGCTGAAGAACTAATTGAGGCAAGGTATTAGCTTGAGCAAGCATAGCAATTGTTGCTTGCATACGGATCTGATAAGAGGTAAATTCACTCATCTCTTTTGCATAGTCGGTGTTTCTAATAATTGATTCAGCTTCTTTTGTGTTATCATAAGCAGATTTCTGAGAATCATAAATGGACTGTAAGTTATTCATAGTAGCTCCAATTTGAGCACGCACACTATCAACTTTAGTCATTGCTATTTCTGCTATCATTATTCCCATTTCAGCACCAGAATTAGTTGTTACTTCTATAGCATAAAGATTTTTAAATTCAGAGGATGTAGCACTTCCAACATCTATAGTTCCTAAAGCATTGGTAACACTGCTTAAATCTGCTGTAAAACTATTATCTCTTCCAATATATAATTCACCTACTCTTATTGCTGAAGCAGTTCCACTTTGAGCACTGGCTCCCTGAATCAATTGATTTAAATTAACTGTATCAGTAGAATCTACACCAGTTACTTCTATACCTATAGTTTCTCCATTTGTAGCAGTAAGAACAAGTCTTCCATTATCTTCTTTTGCTGTAAGATTAGCTCCTGCAGTAGCAGCTTCCCTATTAATTTCTTCTATAAGATCAGTTAAAGTTATTGTTTTATTTATACCTGTAAGACTGAAACTATCATCTCCAACATAAAACGTCAAACTAACAGTTCCTGTTCCACTCGCAATTGCAGTATACTCATCAGCAATACTTACATTTACTGCTTTAGCTTCAAATCCAACATCATATAAATTACTGTTAATTTCATTTGCTATCTTTGCAGCATCTATAATATAATTACTACCATTATGATACGTGGCAGTAATAGTTCTTCCACCAATATTAACTGTAATAGCTGTAGTTGATACATAGTTAGTTAAATTTGTAATAGCACCTGTTCCCGAAGCAGCACTTCCTTGGGAATGAATCATATGAGCACCAATACTTTGAGCTCTTATATCTGAAATACTGAGATATACAGTTTGCTCCATTCTCACACCATAGTGAATATACTTATTACTAAAATCACCGTTAAGAAGCTTGATTCCATTATATTCTGTATCTGTTGCAATTTTCTGAATAGCATCTACAAAGTTCATAATTTCTTCTTGTAAAGCTGAACGAGCTTCTGGATCGTTAATGTCATTAGCTGCACTCTGAGTTCTTACATAAATTTCTTGAAGCTTGGTATAAATTTGTCCAGCAGCAGATTCAGCAATTTGCAAAGCAGAAATACCAGTTTGAATATTTCTATTACCTTGATCCAATGCTGCAGCTACAGTTCCAAGCATGTCAGCAATGTAAAGACCTGCAGAGTCATCAGCAGCACTTAAGATTCTGTAACCTGTTGAAAGTCTTAAAAGGCTTTTGTTCATTGCGCGCTCATTTATGATGAGCGCTGTATGCGTTTTTGCAGCTGCTTCATTAAAATTAATTTTAACAGCCATAACCTACACCTCCTTTTAGTTTTATTTTCTATTTTTTTGTAATTTATATATCGGTTTATTCCTTAAAAACTTTAATTCAATATTCTGTTTTCTTTAAAATTTTTTAAATCTTATGGTAGTCTTTTAATTTAACACTTATAAAATAAGGTAATAAGTAATTTTTTATAACTCTTGACAAGAGAAAATTAGTTTTTATACTTAATTATAGATTTAAAGTGGCGGCGTAGCTCAATTGGTTAGAGCATGTGGCTCATATCCACAGGGTTGGGGGTTCAAGTCCCTCCGCCGCCATAAAATTGGAAAATTGGCGGCGTAGCCAAGCGGTAAGGCGACGGCCTGCAAAGCCGTGAATCCGGGGTTCGAATCCCCGCGCCGCCTTATTTTTTATGTTTAGATTAAAAGTTCAAGATTATTTTTCATCTGCTCATTATCTTAGAAATTATAAAGGCTCCTGTGAAAATTTGCATGGACATAATTGGAAAGTAGAACTTTTGGTTGAAGGTTCTCAATTAAATAATTTAGATATCCTTATAGATTTTAAAATTCTTAAAAGTATTTTAAAAGAAACATTGGATGAACTTGATCATAAATTATTAAATGAAATTCCTTATTTTAAAAATGTTAATCCTTCTTCTGAAAGATTAGCAGAATACATCTTTAAAAAGATCAAAGATAAACTCTCTCAATATTCTAATATAAAAGTAAAAGAAGTTACTGTTTATGAAACTGATAAAGTCTCAGCAACCTATTATGAGTAAAAATTTCTAAAGTGAAATTAAAAATTTCCGAAATATTTTTCAGTATACAAGGAGAAGGACCTTTAATTGGATATCCAAGCCTTTTTATAAGACTTTTTGGCTGTAATTTGAATTGCTTTTGGTGTGATACTCCTTACGCTAAAGGAGAAAATTCTTATGAAGAATGGGAAGTCTCTGAAATTGTCTCTTTTTGGGAAAAAAACTTTAAATTTATTCCTTTTATTACTCTTACAGGAGGTGAACCTTTATTACAAAATTCTGTTTATTCTCTTATAAGCGAGTTTTTAAATAAAGGGTGTATTATAGTTTTAGAAACAAATGGAAGTATTAGTTTAGAAAGGGTTCCTCAAGATGTAATAAAAGTTATGGATATAAAAACTCCATCTTCTGGAATGGAAAAATATAATCTTTATGAAAATTTTAGATTTCTTATTAAAAAAGAT
>QNAZ01000135.1 GCA_003641645.1 Thermodesulfobacteriota bacterium | reverse complement strand
ATTAATAATTTTAAATATTCGATATTAATAAAAAAGATTAAATAAAAGGATTATAATGGATGAGATTTTAAAATTAGTTTATGAACTTAATGCTACTATAATTACTGCTCAAAGTTTTTCAGATGTAGGAAATAAAATAGTTGAGATATTATCTAAAAGGGTTCCTATGGAGTGGATGAATCTATGTATAATAAAAGAAGATAAAATTTATATCTCTGCAGTAAGTTCAAAAATTCCTTCTTATTTTAAAGAAGGAGAAATTATACCTTTAGAAGGAACAGCAAGTGAGCATGTGATTAAAACAGCTTCTATTCTTTATGAAAAGGACCTTTCTAAAGAACAAAAATTTTGGACAGATAAATATCACTATCAAACAGGTATAAGATCAATAGTGCGTATTCCACTTTTATTTAAAGGTAAAGTTTTTGCAGTATGGGTTATAGCTTCAGATAAACCAAATGCTTATACTGAAAAGGATATAGAACTTTTAAAACTTATTGCTTCTCAGATTTCAATTCCTTTAAGATCTTTTCTTTTTTATGATGAGACAAAAAAACAGGCAGAACTTTTTAAAACAGTTAATAAACTTGCTCAAATTGTTCATTCAGATATTAATATTAATTCGGTTTTTAAAAAATTTGCTGAAGAATTAAAAAAATATATTCCTTTTGAAAGATTAAGTATTGGAATTGTAGAAGGTAAAAATATAAAATATGCAGCAGTTTCAGAAGTTATTAGAACTGGAAGATTCGAAGGGACAAGCATTCCTCTTAAATATACAGCCTCTCAATGGGTAATAAAAAATAAAAAAACACTTATAAGGAAGGATTTAATTAAAGAGAAAGAATTTCCTCTTGAAGAAAAAAAAGTTAGACAAGGGATAAGATCAACTCTTCATGTTCCTCTTATATATAAAGGAAAAGTTTTTGGAACAATTAATCTTTCTTCAACTAAGCCTAATGCTTATGGAGAATGGGAAAAAATGGTTTTAGAAACTTTGGTGTCACAAATTTCAAGTATAATTGCAATATCTTATCTTTATTCTCCATTTTATAATCATTTAACTGAAGTATATAATCGTAGATATTTTGATGAAAAAATAGATGAAGAAATAAAATATCGAGAAAGATATGGTGGAGAATTTTGTGTATGTCTTTGTGATCTTGATAATTTTAAAAGATATAATGACTCTTATGGACATATCGAAGGAGATAATTGTTTAAGAGAAGTAGCTATAATTATGAAAGAAAATATAAGAAAAACAGATTTAGTTTTTCGATATGGTGGAGATGAATTTGCTATTATTATGCCTAATACTTCAATGGAAGAAGCTATAAAAGTGTCAGAAAGGTTGAAGAATGCTATAAAAGAAAGAATGAAAGATAAAGGAATTACTATAAGTATAGGAATTGCTTCTTACCCTATTGATGGAAGAACAAGAACAGAAATAATAGATAAAGCAGATAGAAGATTATTAAAAGCTAAAGAGATAAAAAATTTAATAGTTTATAAAGGTTAACTTATTCCTAAATGTTCTCTTAATGCCTTTCCTATATCAGTTCTTTCAATAATTCCTATTAATTTTTTTCTGTCTTTTTCTTTAACTACAGGAAGCCTACCTATACCATAATTAATCATCATTTCTAAAGCATATGCTAAGGTATCTGATTCTGTTACTGTTATCAAATTTTTACTCATAACATCTTGAACTTTCTTTTTTTCTCTTTCTTTATCTGGAATTTCTAATAAATCAGTTTTAGTAATAATTCCTACTAATTCTTTATTTTTTACTACAGGTAATCCAAATATAAAATTTTTTTTCATCAGATTAAAAGCATCATTAAGAGAGGTTTCAGGTGTAATAGTGATGGGATTTTTCATATAATTTTTAACTTTAAGTTTTTCAAGAATATAAACTCCAAGTTCATCTTTATAAGCCGGAGAATCAAATTTTGTATCCACTTGGCTTGGGAAGATACTTCTTTTACCACTAAGAAAATAAGCTGTAAAAACAGATATCATAGCAGGTAAAAGGAGACTGTATCCTCCTGTCATTTCAGCAACAAGGATAAGAGTAGAAAGTGGAGCTTTAGCAGCACTTCCAAAAAGTGATACCATTCCTACTATCATAAAAGAAGTTACATTTAAATTTAAATTAAAAAATATATTAAGTAATATAGAAAATAGAGCTCCTGCCAGTCCTCCTATCATTACAGAAGGACCAAAAACACCTCCTGATCCTCCTGATCCAAGAGTAAAAGAAACTCCCCAAATTACCCCTATTATTCCTAAAGCAATGAAATAAGGGTCTGTGATCTTTCCATCCATTATTAACTGTAGCCAACCGTATCCATTACCAATAGCTATAGGAATAAAAGCTCCGATTGTTCCTGACATAAGACCACCTAAAAGAGGTTTAAAATAAAAAGGTAATTTTAAATTATTAAAAATTTCTGTTATTTTATGAAAAAAGAAAACATATACTCTTGTAATTAAAGCACAAAAGATTCCAAGTCCTATATAAAAAAATAGATGAGAAACCTCAATATAAGTTGGAATGTTTGTTAGAAAGATTGGTTGAAATCCAAAAAACAGGCAATAAACTGTATAAGAAGTGATTGAGGCAATAAAACTTAAAACTGTTGATTCTATATCAAAATCTTTTTTAAAAAATACTTCACCACTTATAATAGCACCTGCAAGAGGAGCTTTAAATATAGCAGCTATTCCTGCTCCAAGTCCCACAGCTAAAAAAAGTCTTCTTTCTCTTTTTTCTAATTTAAAAAAATTAACAATAGTAGAACCTATACCTGCTCCAATTAATGCAATAGGTCCTTCTCTTCCTGAAACACCACCTGTTCCTATGGTAATAGCAGAAGTAATAAGTTTAACTATGGAACTTTTTATAGAAAGCCTTTTTTGAGTATGATAAGCATTTATTGCAGAATCAGTCCCTACACCTGCTGATTCTGGAGAAAAAAGATAAACTAAAATCGCAGAAATTAAACCTCCTAATCCTACTGTTAAAGGAAGTAGATAAGGTTTTTTGAAAACTAAAGTGTATGTTTCACTTATTCCGCCTTCTCCAGATGGTCTTGGTTGAATATATTCTACAATATTTTGAAGAACTAAATAATTAATAAGATTTAATAAATCCATAAAAAGAACAGCAAATATACCAGCTCCTAAACCAGTAAGAAAAGCAAAAAGAATATAGTTTTTTTTAAAGAAAATAAGCCTATTTAAGGAAAATTTTTTTACTCTGAAAGTGTTTTTAT
>QNAZ01000134.1 GCA_003641645.1 Thermodesulfobacteriota bacterium | reverse complement strand
GGATCAATCTCATTTAAATAAAATGAAATTTCTTTAGAATTTAAATTATCAAAAATTTTAAGAATAAGTCCTTGGATTTCAGGAGAAGCGCCTTCAATATAATTTAAAAGCTTTAAATATCTATACTTTTTGAATATTTGAGGATTTTTCTCAGTAATTCTATAAAGTGCATAAAGCACATAAGGACGATATTCAGAATAATTCATAAAAGCTAAAAGGTTGTCAATAAAAATGGAATATCTATCTTCTGTATTTCTTATAATTTCACCTACAGCTTCTAAAGCTCCCCAGGCAGAAGCTGCTGAATCTGCAGAAGCATAAATTAATCTTTTTAGAAGTTCACGTACTTTTTCTGGATAAATATCAGCAAGTTTTTGAGTAACTTTTCCTAAAGCTACAATAGCTTTTTTTCTAAATATATTATCAGGATGATAAAGCAATTTTTGAAAAACATTTAAATTAAGTGGCTCAGCTATATGATAAGCAATTAGTGAGGGGATATCATCTCTTTTTATTAATTCTTCTAATTCTTTTTTTCTTAATTTTCTTTTTTCAACTTGAGGTATATTTTTATCTTTATTAGACTTGTTTAGAATTTTTTTTAATTTAGATGTTTTTAATTCTCTTATTTCATCAGCAAGTTTTAAAAAACAAAGCACTCCTCTTACTTTTTCTGAAGGAGGTAATATTGAATGAGACTCAAGATCATAATTTTCAATCCAGATTTCTTTATAATCTTCATCTACTTCCAGATCCCAAGCCAAATTCCAATCTCCTGCACAGGCAATAAGAAGTGCTTCAACAAAAGCAGTTCCTCTATTATATCCTGTTACATCACATACATACACACTTCCACATTCACAAATTCCTGCTTCTAAATCAGAAAAACCTATAGGTAAATAAGTAGGTTTAGTAATATATCTTCCACAAAAGGGACATGTAGGTGTTTTAGAGGTCTTCATTTAATATCCTTTCAAACTCTGGATTTACAGAATATCCCATTTTCTTTGCTTTTTTAAAATTTTCAATAGCAGATTTTTTATCATTTAAATAATAATAAGCTACGGCTAAATTGTTATAAATAATTGCAGTTTCAGGTGCATATTTTTTTGCTTTTTCTAATGCAGATATAGCTTCTTTAAATAATCCTTTTTCGATTAAAACAGTAGAAAGATTTATCCAAGCAAAAGCAAAAGTTTCATTTATTTCTAAAGCTTTTCTATAACATTTTTCAGCTTCATCAAGATTACCGAGCTCAAATTCGATTAAACCAAGATTAGTCCAAGCTTCCAAAGATGTGGGATAGTATTTTAATGTGAAAGTAAAAGCTTTTTTAGCTTCTTCAAGTTCCCCTTCCTGAGCTAATAAAATTCCCAAATTTACCATAGCTTCAAAATGAAAGGGATCAAGCTTGAGCACCTTTTTAAAAGCTTCTTTTGCCTCTTGAAATTTACCTGAATTAAAGTAAGCTATAGCTAACCTATGTTGTGCAAAAACAGAATGAGGATTTTCTATGGCTTCTTTTTCTAAAGCTTTTAAAGCTTCTTCTGTAATCATATTAAACCTCCTTAAGAATAATTAAAAAATACTATTAAATATGAAGTTTTCAAGATATAAAGAAAAAAAGTTAGTAATATTTATATCCTTTAGTATTTTGATATTAGTTTTAATAGGATTTTATCTTGAAAGCTTATCTCCTAATTTTAAATCAAAAGCTGTAGAACCTAAAATTGTAGAGATAGAAAGGGGAGATAGTATATTAGAAATTGGTAGAAAATTAAAAGAAAATGGTATTATTAAAAGTGAGTTGGTATTTATTTTTGAAGCTTTAAGAACAGGGACTTATAACAAAATTAAAGCTGGAGAATATGCCTTTTATCCTTATCAGAGTATAAAAGAAATTCTTATTTATCTTAAAGAAGGAAGGGTTTATCTTCGCAGAATTACAATTCCTGAAGGATCTACACTTTGGCAGATAGCAGATATTTTAGAAAAAAATAAAATCTGTAAAAAAGAAGAATTTTTATCTTTGGCAGAAGACCCTATAATAGCTGAAAGTTTTGGATTACCTGGCCCAACCTTAGAGGGATATTTATATCCAGATACCTATTTTTTCCACAAAGATACATCCCCAGAAATTGTTATTCAAACTATGGTAGAAAATTTTTGGAGACATTGGGAGAAATATAAAGAAATTGCAAAAAAACAGAAAAAATCACTTAAAGAAGTGATTATTTTAGCTTCTATAGTTGAAAAAGAAGCTTTATATTTTAAAGAAAAACCACTTATTGCTGCTGTATACTTAAACAGACTTAGGAGAGGTATGCCCCTCCAAGCAGATCCAACTATTAATTATGCTTTAAGACATTTTAGAAGACTTACATATAAAGATTATTATTCAGTAAAAAGTCCTTATAACACTTATTTAAACATGGGTTTGCCTCCTACTCCTATATGTAATCCTGGAGAAGGAAGTATAAAAGCAGTGTTATTTCCTGCCAAGGTATCCTATCTTTATTTTGTGGCTAAAGGTGATGGGACTCATTATTTTTCAAGAACCTATAAAGAACATTTGCGAGCTATTAAAAGAATCAGAAATAAAAGATTTAATAAAAATTTTAACTCTACTTTGATTTCAGGAAGGCAAAGTATAAAGAAAGAAAATCTTTAAGTTCAAGTTCTTCTACTCTTTTTTCTCCAGAAATACCTGATTTTTTTAAATACGTTTCATCAATTTTATGTTTGATCATTTTTCTTTTTTGGGAAAAAAGTTTAGTTAAAAAATTTTTATACTCTTTAAGATTAAAAGATTCTTTAAAATCTTTTCTTTCTAATTTTATAAAAGCAGAAATGACCTTAGGTGGAGGAATAAAAAATTTTGCAGGAATACTCATAAGATATTTTATTTCATAAAAAGTTTTTACAAAAATCGAAAGCCAAGATTTTTCATCTATTAATCTTTCTGCTACTTCCTTTTGAACCATATAAAAAGCACAAGGTATACAATTTTTATGCATTACTGTATTTTCTATAATTAAACTTGCTACATTATAAGGTAAATTCCCTATAAGCTTTAAATTTTTTTCTTTCAATAAAGAAAAATCAAATTTAGTAGCATCTGCATTTATAAAAACTACTCTCTCATCTTTTATGATATTTTTAAGATGCTCTATCATTTCAGGATCTATTTCGATGAGAAAAAGCTTTTTTAAAGGGGTATTTAATAATTTTTTTGTCAAGTTTCCTGTGCCGGGACCGATTTCTACAACCGTTTCTTCCGATTTAATTTCTGCTAAAT
>QNAZ01000133.1 GCA_003641645.1 Thermodesulfobacteriota bacterium | reverse complement strand
CTTCTTGGTGAATTTAATAAAGAAATACATTTAATTCTTGGAAACAATCCTGGAGATATTTTTCTTTTAATTCAAAAACTTTCAAATTATCCTAATATAAAATTTCATGGAGAGAGTGCATTTTTAGAAATAAACGGATATAAAATTTGTATGGTTCATTATCCTAAAATAGCTTATGCTTTTGCTAAAACCGGAGAATATGATTTTATTTTTTGTGGACATACTCATAAATATGAAATAAAAGAGATAGGTAAAACCTTAGTTATAAATCCTGGAGAAATATTAGGAAAAGAAGGGCCTCCCACTTTTGTTATTTTAGATTTAAAAACTAAGGAACATAAAAAAATTGCTTTTTAAGGAGAAAAAGATTATGCGCTGGAGTAAATGTTTTATTCCTACTTTAAGAGAAGATCCTGCAGAGGCTGAAGTAATAAGTCATAAACTTTTGCTTAGAGCAGGAATGATAAGAAAGCTTGCTTCAGGTATTTATAATTTTTTACCTTTAGGTTTTAAAGCTTTAAAAAAAATAGAAAATATTGTGCGAAACGAAATGAACAAGGCTGGGGCTTTAGAAATACTTATGCCTTTTGTTCAACCTGCAGAGCTTTGGAAAGAAACAGGACGATGGGATGATTATGGAAAGGAACTTTTAAGATTTAAAGATAGAAAAGAGCATGATTTTTGTTTGGCTCCTACCCATGAAGAGGTAATTACGGAAATTGTTAGAAAAGATGTAAAATCTTATAAAGAACTTCCTCTTATTCTTTATCAAATTGCAGTAAAATTTAGGGATGAAATTCGTCCAAGATTTGGAATTATGAGAGCAAGAGAATTTATAATGAAAGATGCCTATTCCTTTGATGCAGATTGGGAAGGGCTTGATAAAAGTTATCAAAAAATGTATGAAACTTATGAAAAAATTTTTACCTACTGTGGACTTAAATTTAAAGCAGTTGAAGCTCATACTGGTGCTATTGGTGGAGATGTTTCTCATGAATTTATGGTGCTTGCTGAAACAGGAGAAGATGTTCTTGCCTTTTGTGAAAAGTGTGGATATGCCTCAAATGTAGAACTTACACCTGCTATCTTAGGAGAAAAATATTCTTCTGAGCCAGAAAAACCTTTAGAGAAAGTTTATACTCCAGGAGTTAGAACTGCTCAAGAAGTAGCAGATTTTTTAGGTCTTCCAGTTTCTAAAATAACCAAAACATTAATTTATATTATTAATGAAAAAGAAGCAGTTGCTGTTTGTATAAGAGGAGATCATGAGGTAAATGAGTTAAAACTTGAAAAACTCTTTCCTGGAAAGACATTTAGAATGGCAAATGAGCAAGAAATTAAAAAAATTGTAGGAGCAAGTCCAGGATTTATAGGACCTAAAGATTTAAAAATAAAAGTTATTGCTGATAAAGCTTTAGAAGGTTATCCTAATTTTGTAATAGGTGCGAATGAAGATGAATATCACTATATAAATGCTAATTTAGGCTCTACTTTTAAGCCGGATCTGATAGCTGATGTTAGAAAAGCTTCAGAAGGTGATTTATGTCCAAAATGCAAGAATCCTTTACAGTTTACAAGAGGTATTGAAGTGGGGCATATTTTTAAGCTTGGAACAAAATACAGTAAATCTATGAAAGCTTTATTTTTAGATCGTGACGGACAGATGAAACCTTTTATAATGGGATGTTATGGAATAGGAGTAAGCAGAGTTCTTGCTGCAACCATTGAACAGAACCATGATGAAAATGGAATAATTTTTCCTTGGCATATTGCTCCTTTCCAAATAGCAGTGCTTTATTTAAAGAAAGATTTTGAAGAAGAAGCAGAAAAAATTTATCGAAATTTATCTCAAAAGTGGGATGTTATTTTAGATGACAGAGATGAAAGACCAGGGGTTAAGTTTAAAGATATGGATCTTATAGGAATACCTTTACAGATTATTTTTGGGAAAAGTTATGAAAAAAATAAAGAGGTTGAAGTTAAAATAAGAAAAACTGGAGAGAGAAAATATCTTAAGCCTGAGAATTTAGAAAATTTTGTAAATGAGTTTGAAAATGAAAAAAATTAAGCTTTCAGAACTTGCAAAAAAGATAAATGGGAATCTTATAGGAGAGGATTTTGAAATAGTAGGAATAAATGCTATTCCTTTGGCTAAGGAAAATGAACTGATTTTTATAGACTCATTGAAAAAAGTAGCTGAGGCTCAGAGAGCAAAAGCCAAAGTTGTTCTTTGTCCAGGAGGTTTTGCTAAATATTTTTCTGATAAATCAGTTATAGAAGTAGGGGATGTAAGAGTAGCTTTTGCTAAAATTACCGAAATTTTTAAAAAAGATATAGAGCCTTGGTGGGGTATAAGTTCTCAAGCTTTTATAGAAGAGGAAGTAAAAATAGAAGAACCTTGTGCTATATATCCATGGGTTTATATTCAGAGAGGAGCCAAAATTGGTAAAAACGTAATTCTTTATCCTGGAGTATTTATAGGAAGTTACTCTGAAATTGGAGAAAATACAATTATTTATCCTAATAGTGTGATTTATCCTTATACCAAAATTGGAAAAAATTGTATAATTCATGCAGGAGTTATTATTGGAGCAGATGGCTTTGGTTTTGCTCAGGAACAAACAGAAGAAGGTTATAGAAATATAAAAATTTATCATTTTGGAATTGTAGAAATAGGAGATGAAGTAGAAATAGGAGCAAATACTACTATTGATAGAGCTGTGTTTGGGAAAACAATTATAGGAGAAGGGACCAAAATTGATAATTTGGTGCAGGTAGGACATAATGTTAGAGTAGGTAAACAAAATATTCTTGTTTCTCATACAGCTATCGGGGGAAGTGCTATTTTAGAAGATTATGTAATGCTTGCAGGTCAAGTAGGAATAGCTCCTTATAGTAGAATTGGAAAGGGTGCTAAAGTAGCAGCAAAATCTGGAGTAGTAGGAGAGATATCACCTGGAGAAGAAGTTGCAGGTATACCTGCTATAAAAGCCAGTCTTTGGAGACGAGCAGTAGTTATTTTTTCTAAACTACCTGAACTTTATAAAGAAATTAAAAAACTTTTAAAATAGTTTTAATTCCATCTACTAAAGTTAAGATTGACAATTTCTTAGAATAGTTTATTTTTATTAAAACAAGTGAATTTCAAAAATGCCCCCATCGTCTAGTGGACTAGGATACTGGCCTCTCACGCCAGAGACACGGGTTCGAATCCCGTTGGGACGAACAAAAAGCCAGCGTGGCTCAGTGGTAGCGCAGCTGATTCGTAATCAGCAGGTCAGGGGTTCAAATCCCCTCGCTGGCTCCAAATAAGAGTAGGCATTTTCAGAAATTGGATATTTTAGCAAATTTGCCTTG